>JAFGDM010000317.1 GCA_016932115.1 Deltaproteobacteria bacterium
GGAGAACCGATCAGCCGGCTCACAGTGTGTCTCTCCTGAAACTCGCTCATGTTGATGGTGACCATGAAGCGCTCTCCCCCGAAGAGCGATTACCCGGGTAACAGCCCGTTGACATGTGACTCCTCTTGATCTTGTGAGCCGAGAGGCTGTTCGATAACGTGTTGGTGTTGTTATCAACACATCCTCCTTCATGGATCAGAAACATCGATTGAAGCCAGGCCGTGTCGATCAACTACTTTTCAGCCCGCCGAACGGGCGATAATATTCTAGAGAGTAGGCCGCCAAAGATATGTTCATTCCGGGCCGCCAGCAGCGATCCGCACAGTCATCACCTCATCGTTTTGAAATGAACTCGGTAAAGGAGATCCCATTGTGCCCCCTGCCGCTAATGCACAGCGCAAGCGTTTTTGCCAAAATACACTTAGCGCATCGTGTCCCCGCCAGGTCCCTGGCGCGTCCGGCAGGTTTTTTTTCTCTTTCTGCCAGTATTCAAACTCTATCTTCAGATCCTGCTCCTCGTTTTCACGCAAGACTTCCAGTACTTCTTCTGCCAGTGATTCTTCCTCTGATGCTTCTTCTCCCGGTGTTTCTTCCATGTATTCGCTAAAATCTGCGCCCCAAATAGCCTTGGGAATGAGCTCAGGCCCGGAGCAAAGTATTTGAAGTGCTTCTTCAATACCGTCTCTATAGCGGGTCATGTCTTCTCGCCCAAGGCATTCAATCAAAGGGGAGATACTCGATTTTTCATTGTGAAGCCCCAGGGCTGAAATGGCTTCAATAACCGTAAACACATCTTCATTCTCATGGTTATCCAGTATATTCATGCATTGTCCGGCAATACCTTGGTCGGTCGGGCACATGGACAAGGCCTTTAACAGGATATCGCGTTCCGCGTTGACGGAACAAATCCTGCCGCTCTCCTCCATGGCCGCATAGTCCGCTTCGGCAGGCAGGAGATCCTGAAGAAACCGGCATGCCTTGTCAACAGACAATTCACACTCTGGAACCGTCTCCAACAGAATGCGAAGCACCACGACATATTTTTCCGCTGCAATGGGGGTATTGGAATAAAGCAGACTGGTGGCCTGGTCGGCACTGAGAGCTTCCATATCCAAATACCTTAATACGGTTTGACAAAACCTGTCAAAATTCCTGTCCCGACCTTCTCGCAGGTTTCTCAATTGCTCGGTCAAGACAGCTTTGCCTATTCTTTCCTTTTGATAATCCTTAACCAGGTCTCTTGTTCTGACCATAACGCTGTAAAAGGGCTCGTCGATGGAAGGGTCCCGTATGAGCCGTATGATTAACTGAAGCCTGTTTCTGTTCGGTTCTGTCGGCTCTGTGAATTCTGTATTCTGCAATAAAGCCGACAGGGCACCTTCAAGGGTCTCAAATGCACAAGGGGCAAACTGATCGTCCCGCCTATAATCGTAATCAAGAAGCTCTTGCCGCGTAATGGAAAAAGGGGTCTCTTCTCCCAGCAACGCATCTCCATTTTCTCCAAAGTCCAGCATGACACCTTCATGGTCGCCATTGCCTTTTCTTTTCAGGCTCACAAAGCTTCCTTCAGCATAAGTCTCCCAGAATCTCCGGGCGTTGTTCCTTGGTTTTTCTGACATGCCTTGCCTTTCTCATTACCCTGGACTGACCAACAAAATGATTTCTTTGCAACCCGTAGCGGCTACATGAACGGAGGGTTGGGTTGCGCACCGGTAAAATGGACCTCAACGTTATACGGTTTGTCTTTGTCCTCTGAGTCCAGTTTTAATTCCGGGGCGCTTGGTTCCCCCGCTGAATCGGCCCAAGGTTTGTCCACGGAGAGTTCAACTTTTTTTCCCTTTTTATCCTCAAACGCTTTCCACCCGGCCTCGAATGCATCCTCGTCAGCACCTTGACTCAAGGCCTCCAGAACCTTATAGGGATGCACATTTTGTTTTCGGAAATCCGTTACCGTCACGGAATCATATATGGGGTCCCCTTTATGATCCACCTTCAAGATAGGAGGCAGTACGGCAGCCCGTTCGGTCAATTTGCTCTCGGCCAACTGATACGGGGCACACAAATAGGCGTTAAACTCTTTTTTCATATGACTCAACACCTTCTTGCGCAAGATGAAACCGGGAAGTTTTTTTATCAATCCTTTCCACCCCGACAAGGCATTTCTCAACTGTTCGGCGGTACGGGATATGGGTTTGTCCTGGGCATCTCTGTCATAATCGACGTCGTCCCGTTCGTCGGCTATTTTCCAACGGAGAATCGCGGCGATGGCATGACTCGAGTCATTGAAAATATTCGTAAGTTTTTTTGGGTCCACGATATTGACACCGGCCCCCGTCCTATAGGCACGCCACACGAATTCGGCACAATAGATGGCCTGAAATTCTGTTTCCAGATCTGCCTTTGCACTTCTGCTATAATAGCTAAGCCGTTTGCCCTTTTCATCCACGGCCTTGCCTTGGGCGTCGAATTTCTTTTCAACCACCTTCATGTCTTTGAACTTTCCCTTGCCTATTTTCTTGCTCACAATGTGGCTGCCAAGGAGAACAAATTTATACTTATTCCAGGTCTCTTTTTTTGCCCATACCGCTGCGTCATGGCGCACCTTTTCCACAGCCGCCTTCTCGTCTCCCGGCTTGCCGATATATCGATACACCATACCGCCGTGAGGGGTGCTGAAGTGCTCTTTTTCATCTTGATTAAAAAAATCTTCCAGCATGATGGGGGCCACGGCAAAGCCGTCGGCCCTGTTATCTGCATCGACGGCCCACATTTCATTCAGAGTGATGCCGGCATGGGTAGGCCAGCTCACGGTAATTTTTGATATAAAATCATCGTGTGCGTGATGTACGAGCAGAATATCTCCCCCCTCGAAGCCCGTATCGATGGTGCTGGCAGCCCAAACACCATCTGTCTGGCTTCTTGCTGCGTAAAACTTTTTGTCGCTTGCCAGCGGCGTCACATCCAAACCTCCCTCTGTCTGTTTTTCCGCCCGTCCCTTTTTTTTATCGGCAAATTTGGCCTTGTCTGCATTCGGCCCTATCATAACACAATCGCCCGACACCCAAAAAAACGACCCCATCCATCCCGAAAATCCGGGGATCCCGCCCTGACCCTTTTCCCACAACAAGTCGGTGCATATCGTGAAACAGTCTTCATAATCCGCTGCCGGCCCGAAGTTGAATTGACCGACTTCGTCAAGCGTCATGCCGACCTTGGCCAGGGCGTCATGCAGGGATATTCGCTCGTCGCACACAAGCTTTTTATACCCCCGGGGGTCGTCCTTGGCAAAGGGGTGATTGCGTATCTCATTTTTATGACAAACCATGAAAAACCTCTTTGTGAAAATCGATGTTCAAGGGATGGCTAACCGGAACGCATCCAAAAAGCCCGTCAGTCCACCATTCCTCATGCCCCCTGAATGTCCATTCAAAGACAGCGTTCAGCATCCGTGCACCTTTACGAGCCTTTCTATGGCTTCCAGTTGGTGGGCAGCCGACAGGCTGTCCCATTCCAGATCTTCCAAAGCGCTCTTGTGGGCATCTCCGATAGCGTTTTTCTGCATGAATCGCAGAAGCGCCCGTTCTGTTTCTTTGTCGAAATCACTAGTCAACTTGCCGTGATAGTAGTTCAGATTCCAGAGTCGGGTCTGGATCCCTAAAGGTTCATTTGCCGGTGCTATCCAGCCCAGTTTATATTCGAATTTTTCAACCAGATTATCCTGATCCTTACCGAGACGTATGGTTGCAGTCCTGGCTCCAGGCCAGATCTTCGCTTCGAATGAACCATCATCATCCAGTTTGCCACCTTGACGAACGTAGCCATCCACATCAAGGCGATAGGCATCCCCCTTGCGGGGTCGACCGTACTTGGTGAATCGCAACCGCAAGATACCGGGCACGCCTTTCATCCGCATCCGGTGACGCTTTTGATCCTGCTTGGCGGCTTGTTTTTGTTTCTTTTTCGGGACCGTCACCTTGTCACCTGGCAAGAGAATATTCGGGTGCTCGCGTGTTCTTTTGAGTTTGTCGTTGTCAGGATGCTCCCAGACGTCTTTCCACTTGATACCTTCACGTACCGCAATGGAAGAAATACACTCGCCGGATTTAATCGAATCGCCTTTACCAATAGGCCCTTCTGCGTAAATCCATGGCATAATCAGTTCCTCCTCGCCTCCCACTGAAATACGTCTGCAACATAACAAGTCACCTACCGCAGGCCTGGCAGGTGGATTGAAGTCTCCGCCAAAGGCATAAAAAGCATAAGTGTAATCGCCTTTGTGACCGCCTGCATGGCATGCGGTTTAAAACAAAGAGTCAAAAAGCCCTGTAACGCATGGTGAAAAAGCAGACCCTTTGTTTCAGCCTTGAAATCCTGTCACTAGATCGGTTCCCATGCCTCCTTGTCAAGGTCCGGAAAACAAACCTTGCACGTGCCTTTCTCAAAACCCTCCACACGTTTAAAACCGTTCTGATCAAGGGAGCCCTTGGCTACCGACCCGTCCGGCAGGGTGATCTCAAATTTTGCGCCGGGAATCGGCTCGTCGTCTTCGCCCACCAGTTCAATCTCTATCCAGCTGGTTTTTTTCTCTTTCTCTGCCGTTTCCTCGTCCTGCGGAGGCTTGTGGGGTTTGACAGGCTTGGAACCGTATTTTCCCTTCTGCTGTTTGATCTGTTCCGATTTTACCTTGGCCGCCATGCCGGGGTCCGCCACATCGGCATCTTCGGCCACCTCCGGCGCAAGCGGGGTGACAGCCCGGCCCGCCTTTCCACTCCTCTTAGCCATATGAGCACCTACCCTTCATCAATGAATCCGCACCATACCACCTTTGATTTTTTTGTAGGACACCGGGGGCTTTGCACGCGGCCCAACACCTAAATGATCGGAGACATGCCGTTTCCTTTTATTTCGGTCCTCGGGCTGCCGGTAACTCCTACCCGGCTCCAGTCTCTAGTGGTATACGGACTATCCATGAACCAAGCCGCCCTTGTCAGGCCGCCCCGTAGACTCTGGAGGCATCGAAACCTAAAGGCTCCCGTTGAATTTTAAACTCTGTCCGGCAATCCAGCAGATCAAGCGACTCGACTGCTGGCGCCCCTTCCTGAGAGGCGGAGCAAACCTTGAGATGGCACCAGCCCTCCATGAGCACCGGGGCAGCGTCCATCGTCGACAAAACGACCTTCCACGTTCCTGCCGGATACATGGCGATCAAGCCATAATCGCCTTCGAACAGGGCCTCCTCCTCGAGGAGTGAGATTTCAATGACGGGATCGGCGACCGCCATATCGACTACCCGGGCGGTGTAGTCCAGGCCGAACTCGCAGACCCCGTCCAGATCTTCTTCCTCTTCCACCGTTGGGATCTCTTCCGTCGCACCAGAGGTTTCCACCGCTTCTGAAGCGTCTTGTTCCATCAAACGCTCCAGCAACAACAGGGTCTCTGGATCGATCCTGGCATCCAAAACTTCATAAGAGAACTCCAGCGAACCTTGCCACGCCTGCCCCACCACTATCGGTCCATCGGGGAGCGAGGGAAGTATGGTCGGCCAATACAACCGGTCATAGGGCACCGGTTCCCAATCGTCCTCCCCAACAATCCAGGCAGCACTGTTGTGCAGGTCAGACGAGAACTCCAGCTCGGAAAGTCCACCGAACGAAGTGCGCCGTGACGCAAGATGACCCTCGTGCGCCTCCTGCAGTTCCCATCGCGGGATCCATTGCCTCTGCCGGAGGTCTTTGAAAAAGCTCTCGGTACCCACATACTCCACAATCTCCCGTGACCATGTGGACTCGGAAGGCATACTGTTGAGCAACAGCAATGCATGACAGGTGTATTCCTCCCGCCATTCGGGTTTTTTCAGGCCCCGTTCGATGACACTGACTTTCTGGGTCAGGCGGTATCCTATCTTCCATGGAAATGGACGCATGGATTTCACCCTCAACCGATTATCCTGGGGCATCGCAGCCCATGAAGTCCCGAGACTCGGGCCGCTCTCCCCAAAACCTTGCGTTTAAACAGTCTCGGATAGCCGCCTTTTCCGCTTCGTCCCAGTTCTGATACTCTTGGCGCCTCACCACCTGAGCGAGGAGTTCCTGCGCCTGCGGTTGGGTGCATGGAAGTAGTTTACGAAGCAGCTCGCGTTGCCGGAATTCACAGCATCCCTGAAAAAAATCATATGCTGCTTTCAGCCGTTCGAACCTTTTCCCGTCGATGATGACGACCATCCCGTCCAGTTTCTTGGGGTGAAGGTCTTTGATCTGGGGCATTTCTCTCTTTTTTGCCAGCCTTTTGTACTGTTTCTTGAACTTTATCTTGCGGGGCTCTCTAACGACACCAAGGGCTGCATTCCGGACGCCTTCGAGCTTGGCACCGCCGGTTACGGCTTTTCCACCGGGCTTTAAAGCAGACAACAGGCTATGCTTGTGCCCAAAATGGTTCCTGGTATTGTATTCGCAGCTTTCAACCCCTATCAATAGGCTGCCCCAGTCTCTACCGTCCTCCGGCCTCACGAGCATGTGGCCGTGTTGTCTCTTCTCCCGGACCCCTAACAACTTCTTTTTTCCCGTATCAAAAGGGATGCCGGATGGTCCTACGATCTCTCCTTCATCTCTGGGCGTGCAACTGCCCAGCCCGCCAAAGGGAAGGTTTGTCGCAATCTGGTTGTTACCATCACCCAATTTCTTCTTGCCTTCCACAGGCACACCCCATTTTTCTTTCGGTTCATCCGGCCACCTTACCTTGTGGGACGATCTTCTTCGGTCGAACAAGTATAACTTTGTCGGCGGATCATGTCTAAAAGACAAGGCTTCTATTGGATGATGCGCGCCCGTGAGCCAACGAAAGAATTGATACGGTTCAGAGACCTCTTGCCTGTCGGTCTTAAAATGCACACGACCGCCGTGAGACAATGCTGCCACAATCGGCATGCGATCCCAGCGGTGGTGTCGTCCCCGGCCGTCCACTGAAATCAAACCGTCTGCCAGGGCCAGAAAAACCTTTATAAGGAGCGCCTGTTGCTTAGGAAAGACCTCGGATATAAAAGCATGAAACACGTTCAGCCTAGCTGGGGGAGCGCTCCAGGCTTCCAGCCACCTGGAATGCTTTGGAAAAATGGTGCGGTACCACAAAACGGCATCATTACGAAACTGAATCTTCAGGGGATTCCCTTTTCCCTGCCAGGTCTCCGTCACGACATCCCATCCCGGCCTTTCATCTGGCCTTGCAAAATCGGACCCTTCATCAGGGTTCCATTCGGGATGGTCATAGGTAAATCCGAACTCGTTGATCCTATTCCAATTAAAATGGTCTACATTATATTGATCCTGTAAGCACAAAAAACAATTGCTGCAAGGCTCTAACATCCGTGTACCTCCACGAGTTTTTGCCTCGTTTCCTCTGTCAGTCGGCCGTCAGCCTTCATACCTTGTCCCTGCTGAAACAGCGTGAGCGCCGTTTGCGTCATAGAAGTGATTTTGTTGCCCTCATCCGTCAAGAGACAACCAAGATTGTGGAGTCGGGCATTGACGCCGGAGGGTTCCGTGACCGGATCGAGATGGCGCAACTTCAAGTGGTGCTTGGTTGAACGTTCTCCTTCCCCCACTACCAGATGAGCGGTGTATGCCAAAGGATCGATCTTTTCCTCTATCTTCCCTTGTGCGTTCGTCTTGCCGTCGACCGTTGCCCCATCCACTGTCAAACGGTAAGGTTCATTGGCCCTGGGCTTGCTATTTCTCTTCAGCGCAATCCGCAGAATCGATGGGATGCCTTTACGCCTGAAGACATGGCGCCTTTCGCTTTCGCAGTCACACTGCTCCCGTCGGATATCCGGGATGAATAGCCGGTCCCCGGGAAACAACGTGTGGGGGTCCTGACGCAGTTCCCTCAACGCCGTATTGCCTTCATGATCCCACAAGGTTTGCCAGAAATGGCCGTGCCGCACAGCCACGCTTTCGGTCGATTCACCCTGCCGGACCGTCACGTATGTCCCGTCATTAACCTTGGGCATTTTATCACCGGCTCAAAGGATTCAATAAGACGTCCCGGCCGCCTGTGGAAAGCACCTTGCATCAGTTAATTTTCACCATGCCGCCCTTGATTTCGGTCATAGAGGTACCGTCAACACTGACCTGGCCACCGGTCTTAATGTCAATAGATCCTGCCTCAATGGTAATGTAAGAGCTTCCCACACACAGGGTGATGTTGTTCATGGCCTCTATCACCACGTTATCGGCTTTCAGGTAGTAATCACCAGTGGCTTGCTCCGAGTGGGCGGCCTTAAAGACTTCAATCACCTCGCCTTCGACCGTGAGCGACAGACTTTCTGTAACCTTCTTCGCTTCCTTGCCCTTCACCGTGAGATGGCGATCTTTCCCGATCTCTTTAACCCAGTCCATCTTTACAATGTCATGGCGATTGTTCTTAACGACTTCCTTTTTGTCATTTTCAACCACCAGGTGGCGGTCGCGCCCGATGGTCTCTCGACGGTCGTTCTTGACCCGAATCTCCAGATTCTTCTGGCCATGTATGAACAGCTCTTCCTCGCCTTTTTTGTCTTCAAACCTGATTTCGTTAAAACCATCCCCACCTATTGAGCTGTTAGTCTTGATAGCGCTCTTCGTCTTTTGGTCAGGGAGCCCGTAGGGAGGCATGTTCTCTTGGTTATAAACACGTCCGGTAATAATTGGGCGATCAGGATCCCCTTCGATGAAGTCAATGATGACTTCTTGGCCGATGCGCGGTATGAACATGGCGCCCCAGTTGACCCCGGCCCATAACTGACTTACCCGTATCCAGCAGGAGCTAGTCTCATCTGCTCCCTCGACACGATCCCAATGGAACTTCACCTTCACACGGGCGAACTCGTCCGTGTAAATCTCTTCCCCGGATGGACCCACTACAATGGCCGTCTGGACGCCCTCCACAACAGGCTTCGGTGTGTTTCTCTCCGGCCTAAAAGTTACTGAGGAAGGGATGGCGACAAAA
>JAFGDM010000318.1 GCA_016932115.1 Deltaproteobacteria bacterium
ACTTGCGAGATTTCTCCGAAGTCGCCTTGCTATTATGAAACGCTTAAACGCGAAAATCGGTGTTATATGTCATATTTGAATTCATTCAAGTCTGGGGATGAGCAAACAAAAAGAACCCATGGGTTCAAAACCTCTCCGGCGACAGTTGGCTATGGGCCTTGATGAGTGATAGGGCGGCGCACGGAACACATAAAACACAGCGTGTTGACGACTTTTTTCATCAGCGATTTCCTCCGGTCTATCAGAGAGTAGAAACAATAATTAAGGTGACCCAGCTTTCCAGATAGTTATCTGTAGGCTCGTTGCCGCCAAGAAAATTAATGGATCGTGAGCCTCGAACCATTTCTTGAACCCCAATCAGGAACTCATGGTTCTGTATGGCGGTGATATGTTTCAGTGGAATCTTATTGCGATACGAGGCTCTAGGTCTTCTTTATCTTTAATTTTATCAATTAGGAATTCATAAAGTGAATCCTTTTTCCCTTCAGATCTCAGATGAAACTATACATCAAAGCCCTTAGACGCCCTCGTCGTCCTACCCATCCGGGGAGATTTTTATCCTCCTAAAATAAGGTAGGTAGGGACGGATATACTTAAACAGAATACGGCAAAAAATGTAGACGGGAACAAATATGAAAGCATACCCCACAGTTTTTCCGAACACGAGTGTGAACGGAAATGTTAGGGGAAATTCCACGTCGTAAAAGCGGTAATGCAACCACCCCAGAGCAAAAGGGACAGGCCACAGAATCCCCGCGGAATAGGCCGTCATGGTGAAAAAATGCTTTCCCCAAGCATCTGTGGCCTCCTTGTTTAAGGCCTTGTAGCCGTCCCTGTCACCGGATTCATAGGCCTGGATAGAAAGTTTTTCTTTCTCTGTCATATCTTTGGACATTTTGTCCAGGTGGCTTTTGTTAAATCTGATGGCAATAGACAGAGTGAACTCCCCGGCGATGACGCAGAAAAACGAGAGCATGATCGTGCCGATGAAAAAGTCCACCACGGGATTCCCGGTGACCTTATAAAAAAAAATGAGGAATCCGTCTATCCAGCCGATCAGATATGCCGGCAATCCCTGCATACAAAACTCTTTTGGAGAAAGACGCGCGTGAAAGGGCCATCGCCCCTTCACGCACCCTTTCCAATCCTTATTTATCAGATAGGAAGGTTTATACCAAAGAACCCTCGCAAGATGTATTTGAACCCGATGTATATTGCAAGGATGATGAAGATGATTTTCAGGACTTTGTCCGGAATGTATTTGCCGGTTCTCGGCCCTATCATGGATCCGATAAAAATCCCCACCAATTCAGCTCCTATCAGAGGCCAATGGATCTGAACCCCCGCCAGCACCATGAAATTGAAGATACCAAATATCATGCCGATTAACACGGAGACGGCCGATGTCCCCGCTACGACGTACATGGGCAGTCCCACGACGCTCGTCAGGTAGGGCACGTAAAGGAAACCTCCACCGACCCCGATGAAGGAAGCGATGGCGGAAATGAAGAAGCCGCCCAGTAAGGCCCACAAGGGACTAAAATGAAACGTTTGTCCAAAAAAGGAAAACTCGGTCTGGACCAGACTCCACTTGAGCGTCTTGATGCCCTGCTCTGTAATATCCTTTTTCTGCTTTATCGATTCTTGGAACGCTTGAGCAGCAGCCTTGGCTTTCTTTTTGGAGGCCGAACCCTTTGGAGTCAGTTCGTAGACCATGAACGCCCCGATGATCAATACAACGAGGCCGAACCATCCCTGGTACTGGGAGAATTTAAGTTTGCCGGCCGTGGTGAAGACGATGAACAAGGTCGCGAACAAAGCCCCCAAACCCAGGAAGAAACCGAGCGACACGACCAGCCTTCTCTGCTTCCAATAGTTGAAGCTGGATACCAACGCGGAAAGGCCTACAAGCCAGCTGTTGGAGACCCTGATGCTGTCCGTCACAAACTTGTTCAAATCGGGGGACGTGCTTTTGAACGACCTGGCATAGTCACCCAAACCGTAAATCGTCATGTGACCGACACCCGCCATGATGCCTCCAAAAGCCCCAACCGTTGAAAAAATCCATCCCACCCAAATAGCCCAAAAAAAACCGATAAGCGGGTTCACCTTTATGGCGCCGGGGATTCCGAGATAACCCCGCTCACCTTCGGGATTTATTTGTCCCTTCCCGGTGCCCACCGGGGCTTTGGAAATGGCCTGCCCAATTTTACCGGAAAGCCCTAGGTTGCTTCCAACAAGTGCCGGTTTCACTGCTCCCGCCTTTTGTTGCGCGATCGCTGTCACGATCGACAACAACGACAGGGCAAGCGCGAGAACCAACACAATCAAAGCCCCTTTCCTCAACCATTTTAAATTCCCCATTCCGTTTTCCTCCTTCATGATGAAATAGCACTCCTCAAGGCCTTAAGAAAAAAGGTAAGAGGACTGCTTTTACTCCCAGTTGTAGAGAAGCATAACAGGTAAGAATCAACGAAGTGACGTCCCCGTCCGAGAAACAACCCCGGGGTACTAGATGTCGGTATGGAATATGGTAGGCACATGCTTGCCAATTTTGCATTTTGTACGTATTGTTTTGGAAATTCGCACTCAAGTATCAAATAGAAATTGGAATAGCAATAAAAAAATTGACTCTGTGTTAATCCTAAAAAGTCCTGTGAGGAGTAATCAAAGCCTTCAATCTTGAAACGTGAAAATGCAATCCGCTCCAGTTATGCAATAAATTGGCCATATCAAGAAAAACCATTTAAAATTATGATAATTATATCATATTTTTTAATTTTACAATTTTTTTAATTTAAATCGTGCGATTATGCAAATATGGCTCATCGAATACTGCAAGAATTCAATGAATGAGGGGCGTTGCTATTTTTTCAGATTCCACCTGCCCTGAAGTGACATAACGAGCCCTTTGTGGTACAGGCTTTTTGAAAGAACACGCTGGAGCATGGAACCTACGCAGAAAACGGATGAAAAGAAGGGATGGATCAGGGCGATTTCAGTGAAGATCACGCCGCCCGGTCTCGAGAACAATACCGGTGATGTGGACCGCCTTCTCAAGGAACTGCAAAAGGCATTCCCGGGTCCTGACATCGTTCCGAAGCTTGCGCTCATCAAACAAGCACCGGCCTTCCTGCGAAAACACGGCTACGAAGTCGATGCGCTCCTGTATGAAGAAGATAGCAGGCGCGTGCTTTTCGACCTTAGACCTTGTTCAAGTAGAAAAGGTTTTTACGGCCTAGCCGTCGATCTGGGGACCTCGACCGTTGTGGTCCGGCTTGTGAATCTCGTATCCGGCGAGGTGGAAGATGAAACCTCCTTTCTAAATCCGCAAGCGGAAATCGGCCCCGATATCCTGACCCGCATTCATTATGCCGGGCAACCGCGAGGTCTAAAAGAACTCAAGAAGCTTGTCCTAGACGGTCTGAACCGGGCAATTCATGCTGTTACGCAGAAAAAAGGGATTTCTAAGGGAGACGTAGCAGGTATGGCGATGGCCGGCAACACCACCATGACCCACCTTTTTCTCGGACTTGATCCTTATTGGTTGTGTCGTGAACCTTACATCCCCGTGATCAACACTCCTCCCTTGTGTAAAGCATCGGAGCTCGGCATCACTATCCACCCGGAGGCGCCGGTGCTCATCTTCCCCAATGTGGGGAGTTATTTCGGCGGTGATCTCATTGCAGGCCTCCTGGCTTCAGGCATGGCGGAAGGGGAAGAGCTTTCAATCCTTGTTGATGTGGGAACCAATGCAGAGGTAGTGTTGGGCAACAGGGACTGGCTCGTGGCTTGCGCGGGCGCTGCAGGGCCTGCTCTGGAGGGAGGGGTGGCGAGCATGGGCATGATGGCGAACCCGGGTGTCATCGACAAGGTGCGTATCGACCCGGCTACGAGTGAGGTCAGGATCAGGACCATAGAAGAGATGCCGCCGAAGGGGATCTGCGGCTCCGGGCTTATTGATCTTGTGGCTCAACTCTACCTTTGCGGTATGATCGATTTGAGGGGGAAGTTTATGGTGGATCGTTGCGGGGAGAGGCTTCGGGATGTGGATGGGACTCGTCAATTTGTCTTGGTCTTAGCTGAAGATTCCGCTACAGGTCATGACCTCGCCTTGTCACAGACGGACATAGATGCGCTTCTTCGCTCAAAGGCGGCCATGTACGCCATTCTCATGACGATCACCGGCACGGTTAATGTTTCCATGAAGGACATCCGGAATTTCTATATCGCAGGGACCTTTGGGTCTTATATCGACCCGCGCTCCGCCATTGCCGTGGGGATGGTTCCGGACCTTCCCCCGGAGAGGTACAAGCCTCTCGGGAACACCTCCTTGGAAGGAGCGACAAAAGTCCTTGTTTCAAGAAAGGCGGTCGGTAAGATCCGTGAAATACGGGACAAGGTTACCTATGTCGAATTGAACGTGAACCAGGAGTTTATGAATCTGTTCAGTGCCGCAAGGTTTATTCCTCACACGGACAGGAGCCTTTTCCCCTCTGTTCACCCCATGAAATAAGACCCACTATATAGCGAACTCCCGTCGTTCAGTGAGCCATGAAGGGGCGAGCACAATGCGCTGCGAAGCATAGCCACAATCAAATCCGAAGCACGAAATCCGAAACAAGAACAAAACACCAATGTTCGTAACAATTTAGCTGTTTGAAAAATCGCAAGCATCAGGCATGGGGGTCTCTCTTAAAACTGCAAAACGAAGAGTATTCGGGGTG
>JAFGDM010000319.1 GCA_016932115.1 Deltaproteobacteria bacterium
ACAACCTCTTCCCGCTCACTTTCTCTTTCAATGCGCGAAAGGCTTAGGAGATCTTCTACAATAGCTTCCAGACGATCCACATGCCTCTGGATAATGGAAAGGAAGCGCTCTGCATCCTCAGTGTTTTTGACGGCTCCATCTTTCAGCGTTTCTACAAAACCCTTGATGGCCGTGATGGGGGTTTTGATTTCGTGGGAAACATTGGCCACAAAATCCCGCCGGATGTTTTCGAGCTTTCGAAGCCGCGTCATATCGTTTAGGACTATGAGGGCGCCGATCCTATCCTTCCTTCCGTCCCGCAAAGGATTGCCTACAGCCCACACGGCACTTTCCTCTTCGGTATAAAGGGTTATCTCCCTTTCCACCGGTTCATTACTGGATAAGGCTTCGTGTACAAGCCGTTGCAGATCCGAATGACGCAGCACTTCCTGAATGGTCCGTCCCTGAACCTCATGACGATCACACTTTAAAATGTCGGCTGCGGCTATGTTAATGCCGATGATTCGGTCATCCATATCCACGCCGAAAACGCCCTCCACCATGCTGGATAATACAGCCTCCAATTCATTCGTTTGCTGCGTCATGGTGTCGATTCGCCGATGGAGTTCTTCTGCCATTCGATTCATGGTTTCAGAGAGGCTCCCTATTTCTCTCAGGTCGGATATGGGCAATCGAAACTGAAAGTCACCCTTAGCAAATATTTCAGCACCCCTTTTGACTTCTTCGATGGGCCGTCTGATTTTGTGGGCCACAAGAAAGCTGATAAGAGCAGCGAGAAAGGCTATGACAAGTCCTCCGAAAATGACCCTTAGTTGAGTCCTCCAGATGGTTTCATCCACGGAATCCATTGCGACAGAGTTTCTGACCACTGCCGTTAACTGCCCGTTTTTCTTCTGAGACACTGCGACGTATAGAAACGTGGTACCAAGCGTGAGACTGTGCCTTTCAGAAATGCCTACCCCCTTACTTATCGCCGCCGCCACCTCAGGTCGATCAAGGTGATTATCCATCTTTTTGGGATCTTCCTGCGAATCGCCCACAACGGTGCCGGACGGCAGAATGACTGTGAATCTCGTGTCTCCAAGGTACCCCATCTCCTTGCATATTTTATCAATCTCGCCCTCATCCAAAGGGTCAAAATGGTCGCGCAACTGCACGCTTAAGATGTTGCTGCGCTCTTTCAGATCCGACTCGATTTCTCTTAGGAAGAATTCCCTCAGGGATGTGGATGCATACCAGGTAACAGCAAAAAGGGATGCGAGGATAATAAAAACATAAGATAAGAAGAGCTGCCGGAAGAGACTTTTTTTTCTTGTCATGGCCTATTATATATTATCAATATGTTAACATAATATTAGGATTGGGTCAAGATTTCGTTAAGATTCAGCGGGATTTGTTCTATGAGATTGAGGATCTCCCTTCCCTTTCCACCCGCCCGACGAACCTGCAATAGCTTTCGGGTAAGCTCCGGTAACGAAGGTCCTGCCAATCTTAATCCGGTACCCAGAGAGCCTAAACAGATACCTATCTTTCTCCCACGAAGAAATAGAAGTAAACGAGATTGATGACGCCGGTAAATGCAAGACATAGAAACATCGCCGGGTAGCCGCTCATATGGATCACCATTCCCATGATCATTGGCCCCAGGCTAAGCCCCAGATCCGAGATTGCCGTAAAAGTTCCCATAGCCGGACCGGGAGAAGAACCCTCTCGATCCAGTACATATGCAACCAGGGAAGGCATGAGAAAAGCATTCCCGATCCCGAATATCACCCCAACAAAAATAAACATGGAAAGGGTCTCAGAAAAAGCAAGGATGGCCATAGAGAGAATATAGGCGACGAGGCAAGGTACAATGACTTTTTCTCTGTTATAGAGATCAAGAATCCTACTGCCAAGAGAGCGACCCAAAATGAGCATCACAGCGATCGTAGTAAAAAAAAGCCCGGGATTTGTCACCCCATGACCGATCGCATATAGAGGGAAAAAAGCCGCTAGAGCTCCCCACATAAAAAGGGATATGGAGTTTGTGACGGATGCCGGAACCGCCTTTCGATTGATAAAAGTTCCTTCTTCGGCGGATGGAGCCTGCGTAAGGTCATTTTGTGCCCTTCCCAGTTGATGACTCATGAAGAGGGTGCATAGCGATAAACCGAAACACGACAAGAAGAGAAAAATAAAGCTCAAGTTGTTGATCAAGAGCATCCCTATGGAAGGGGCCAAGGCAGCGGAAACGGTCATGGACAAAGAGAAATAGCCGAGGCTTCGACCCCGGTGGTCTTTCGACGCGATATTGGCGATAAACGTAAACGAAGCAGTGTGAAAGAACCCGAATCCTATTCCATGAAGGATTCTTACAACGCAAAAGGGGAAAAAAGGAGGAGCCAAAATATAGGCAAGAGAAGCAAAACCGTAGAGGGATGAGCCGATGATCATAAACTTTCTTTCGGGAGTTCTTATGAGGGCTTTCCCGACAAAGGGTCTGCAAATCAAAGAAGCAAAGAAAAAGGCTCCAAGGAGAATACCTGTTTCAATTTCACCGGACCCCAGTCCGGCAAGATAAATCGGCAGGGTAGGAATAAGAATGAAAAAAATGAATGATGAGGCAAATTGGGCTAAAAAGGCGAGAATGAAATCTCGGGTAAGTATTTGCCGCGTTGTCTGGCGTGTCATATTCCATCTTTGTGTGGGGTCTTATCGGATGGATTTATGCTTTCCCAGATCTTCCGGAGGCTCTTCCACATGATGGAAGTATCACAATTACCATAACCCTGGGCGCGCGCAATTTCATTCATGAGCTCAATAGTCCTGCCCAGGACCGGGGGAGCACCGGTTTTCTTGGCCATCTCGACTGCAAGGTGCACATCCTTGATGAGTAAATTTACTGTGAAGGTGGGATTGTCGTAGCTTTCGTCGGCAATCCTGCCGCCGAGTTCCCTGAAAAGATTACTCACTGTAGCGGCCTGGCTTGACTTGATCGTTTCGAAAAGGATTTTTGGAGCTATGCCGATCTTCTCCGCAACAGCCGTCATCTCGGCGGTCACGGCATTGATAGCCCCGAACATCATCTGATTCAGAAGTTTGACCTTGTTCCCTGATCCGGATTCTCCGATGTGAAAAATTTTACTTGCCAGGAGTTCCAGGATCGATCTGGCTTGATCCAAGTCTTCTTTTCTACCGCCCACCGGAAGAGCCCAGTTGCCGATGGCTGAAGGACGTCCAAGCACGGGTGCGTCCAGGTACCCCACTCCTTTGGAAAAAGCAAGTTCGGCCATGCGCTCGGTCACATCAGGATCAACCGTACTCATGTCCACAATGATCATACCCGAGTGACCGGCCTTGAGCAATCCTTTCGGCCCTGACACGCATGATTCCACTTCCCAGGGGCCCGGCAGGAACAGGAGGATGATTTCCGAATCCCTCGCTACATGTTCCGGATCTGCAGCCCCAACAGCACCCATCTCGCAGGCTTTTTTTTTAGCTTCCCCGGAAACATCATAGACCAGAAGCAAACGCCCCGATTCCAAGATTTTACCCCCGGCGACCAATCCCATGGTTCCGGCTCCCACCAAGCCCACAGCTTTCATAGATTAACCTCCCTAGCGGTCATGAAAACAATATATCATGGTGCTCCAAAATAGAGAACCACCCGAAACCTTCCTCTCTGTTAGAAAAAAAAGGGCAAAAAACGCACCCCCTCTAAAGAGTCTACACTTCATAGCTGTCCCCTATACGATAACCTCTTCGCTCTCTCCGTCAAAGAAATAGGCGCATTCCATTCGGGCAATAAATGTCGCACTCTCCCCTGCTTTCACCGCCACCTGGGGCGCCATCCTGACCACGAGCGTTGTGCTCCCCGCTCTCAAATGGACGAATTTTTCGGAACCCAGCGGCTCGACCACCCATACCATAGACTTAAAAGTTTCCCCTCCCGGCTCGACTTCGGCCGCTAGCGGATCCAGAATATGCTCCGGTCTTATTCCAAGGACAATTTTCTTGCCTATATACGGATCAAGTTTGCCCGCCTTCTCCAAGGGGACACGGAAATCCAGGGCCTCGGTTCTGACATGAATGCTTCCGGCATCCGTGCTGACTTCGCACTCAATGAAATTCATCGGCGGCGATCCTATAAAACCTGCAACAAAACGGTTAACCGGATAATCATACAGATTTTGAGGAGTATCCACCTGTTTGATCCGTCCTTGATTCATTACCACAAGACGGTCACCCATCGTCATGGCTTCCACCTGGTCATGAGTAACATAGATGCTGGTGGTCCTGAGCTTTTGATGTAGATCCAAAAGTTCGGCTCGCATCACAATTCGAAGTTTCGCATCCAGGTTGGAGAGCGGCTCATCGAACAAAAATACTTGCGGGCTTCTGACGATCGCTCTCCCGAGCGCAACTCTTTGGCGTTGACCACCTGACAACTGGCTCGGCTTACGATCAAGCAATTCATTAATTCCAAGTAGCTTCGCAGAATTGGAGACAAGGCGGTCAATTTCCTCCTTCGGCATCTTCCTCTGCATCAAAGAAAATGCCATGTTTTGATAAACATTCATGTGGGGATATAAGGCATAGTTCTGGAATACCATGGCAATATCCCTGTCTTTGGGATGGACATCGTTCACCATCCTCTCGCCTATATAGATCTCCCCTGAGCTGATTTCCTCCAAACCTGCGATAGAGCGAAGAACGGTGCTTTTGCCGCATCCCGAAGGTCCTACCAAAATAAGGAATTCTCCATCGTTTATCCGCAGAGAAAAATCATCGACCGCCTGAACCTTTCCGAAATTTTTGGTCACATGGACCAGATTTACCTCTGCCATGGATGATTACCTTTTTTTACTTGATCCTAAGATGAACCGGCACACCACCACTGAAGCACTCAGGAGTACAGAGGATTTTTGGGTTGCTTCCCACAATTTTCTTAGCTCGCTCCATGGCTTCCCCAAAAGTAGTCACGGGAATGAACCCCATGCCTCTTGCATACTTGGGTTCTCTAGGCCCGACGATAAATACTCCCCCCGTCCACTGCTGAGGCGTGCTCCCTCCACTGATCATGCTCATGGCATGAAATGGGTGGTAGGTATAATAGTTGGAGTATTTGAAGCAATATTCGGTATCCGTAGCAATCCCGACTGCATCTTCGGATGTCAGGAACTCAGCGGCGGTACAATATTTTTGAAGTTTTTCATAAGTTTCCGCGTAGGAAGGAAACCAGTTCGCGTTGAACCACCCATCGCATACCGATGCAGCGACAATTACGCCTCCTTCTCTGAATGCGTGCCAGCACCGTGCCAGTTGCCCTCCGATGGCGAGGCTCATCAAGATCGGGTTGGTTCCCATTCCAGGCCCGTAATGAAAATTCCTCGGCAAACCGATTACCAGAATATCCGCGGGTTCCTTGATATCCAGGGAGATGTTCGTTCTTCGGTCGGCTACAGGCCATGTTGCCTCTTCAACAAGATCCAGCCGTCCCGCCTTTACTTCAAGAACCTGAGAAAATTGCCCGAGGACGGCATCCACTCCGAAGAACGGTTTTCCGTTTCCTTTCTCCATGGCCTGTCCGATGGACTTGAACTGTTTCCTCATATATGACGTCGTGGAAGCGCCGAGCCAATCCTTTCGATGCATTGTGCCAGGGCAATGGTGGGACGCGATAGAGCGCCATCCCGCAAGACCGGTAACGATCATTTTGTATCCGCCGCTGTACCCTCCATAAGGATTCCCTGCACAGTGGCCGATTACGATAGGGATATCGGCTTCTGCGATCATCCGGTTGCACTGCACAACATTGCCCATTTCGTCCGTTCCATAATTGCAGAGATCCGAAGCTTCCGCATCGTGATTGATCAATCGCCCGGGCCAGAACATGTCCACGATTTCCTTCCCCAAATACCAGTACCACTCTTCCAATGTGTTCTTTCTGTGCAGGCCGGGAGAGCAGAGCAGGGTGATGTTTTCGAGCTTGGTTCCACCCTTCAGCAGTTCCTCAATCAATATAGGAATCGTAACCTTTCTGTGACATTTGGCGTGGACACCCCCTTTGACCCTGTCTGGAAAACCAATAATCACTTTCTTGCTCGGACCGCAAAGCTCCCTTAAAGGAGCAAATCCAAGCGGATTCTCCAGGGCTTTACGTGTCGCCTCATAAGGATCAATTTCGGTGGGATCGGTGTAAGTTTTTCCATGTCGTACCACAATCGCGGAGTCCGGTAGTTCTATCCTCATCCGATTGTCCCCGTAATCCAGTAAAACCTCCTGCATCGTTAAATCCTCCTTTTTTGTTACAAATGACGGCCAGTTAAACTTTCTTATTTTTCGCTCCTGAGATATCTCTGTTGAGCCGCCGTTTCCAAGTGTTCATGGACCGCTTCCTCAATGCTATATCTGGGCACCCAGCCTATTTCGGCCCTTGCCGCCCTGTCATCATAGGCAACCGGATAAGGAGATAGACTTCTGCCTTCGGATTCAAGAATGACCGGTGCATCCGGTCGCAATCTCCTCGCAATCTCAACCACTTCCCGAATGGAGTGGACCCCACCGGCAATGTTATAAATCCTTTGTCGTGGATCCTTTGCCTCCCACAAAGACAGGATAGCGCCTACAGCATCCCTGATGTATAGCCAGTCCCCTCTTTCATCGGGGTTTGGTACTCGAATAGGGGTGCCTGTGCTTATGGCATCCAGGATCAAGGAAGAATAAAGCGCTGTGATTCCTGTCGTCCTCCCGGGCCCAAATACCCAAGTAAAACGCAACGCACGAGTATCTAAACCATGTTTTTTGGCATACCACAGCATCATGTGCTCCGAGGCCAGTTTTGTCTGTCCGTATACGGTTTCGGGGATTTTTATCGCATCATCACGGACCGGCTCAGTCACTCCTCGTCCGAATACGGAAATCGAACTCACCATGAAAAATCTTTCTGCCCCGACTGCTACGCAAGCGTCCAGGAGGGTGAGCGTAGATTCAAAATTGACTTTGAATCCCATAATCGGATTATCCTCGCAAGGACCTGCCAAAACGGCTCCCAAGTGAAAAATCCCTTTGGGCCGATAAGTCAGCATAGCTCTATATAGGTCGTCTTTTGAACCCAGATCACCCTTGAAGTAAGTAATTCGATCAATAAACGGGGCGAGAGACGCAGGATTGTTTGCCAAGTCGAAAACGATGGGTTCAAAGCCTTTTTCCAGAAGAATCGGCAGTAGATAAGACCCTATGAAACCCGCTCCTCCGGTAACTAACACTCTCATTTTCCCGCCCTCCTTCTCGCAGTCTGCTTTTCCTTCGTATAACCCGACTCTAACCTTCCTGCATTGCACGATGTCGGTATTTTGATTATTATCTATCCCGCTGCTTCTGAAATTCTTCCCGAACGATTTTCTCGATTTCAACCCGGATCTTGATGAATTCCGACGTCGTTTTGATGCCGGCATCGCGCGGATAAGGTATTTGAACAGGAATGATTTCACGAATTCGACCCGGCCGTGTAGCCATGACCACGACTCTTGTCGAGAGGAATGTAGCCTCCTCCACCCCATGTGTCACGAAAACCACAGTCTTACGTTCTTGTTCCAGTATTTGAACCAAAGATTCCTGCATGAACTGTCTCGTCTGAGCATCAAGCGCCCCAAACGGCTCGTCCATTAGCAGAAGCTCCGGATTAACCGCATAGGCCCTTGCAATAGCCACCCGTTGCTTCATTCCGCCTGAAAGTTCCTTAGGGTAGACATCCTCAAAATCCTTCAATCCCACAAGGGCAATAAAGTATTCAACGACTTCTTTGATTTCTTTTTCCGATCTCTTATTAATGCGAAGTTTCAGTCCGAACTCCACATTTTCCCTTACCGTGAGCCATGGAAAAACCGCATATTGCTGGAAAACGACTCCACGATCCGGGCCCGGTCCCAAGATCTTTTGACCGTCTATCGTGACTTCTCCCTCAGTGGGGAACAAAAAGCCGGCCATAATGTTCAGCAGAGTGGTCTTTCCGCATCCGGAAGGACCCACCAAGGATATAAATTCGCCGGGCTCTATTTTAAGATTGATACCCCTTAAAGCTTCCACATTTCCCGTGATGCCGCTATAGGTCATGCCGACGCCGCTCGCAACAATACCTTTCCTTACCTTTGATCCATCGACTTTACTTAAAGCCAAACTTTCCTCCTCCAATTTCTTGAAGTCTTTTCTTTCTAACGCTCTAGGTCATTTTCTCCTGCCAAGAGGTAGCTCGTTTTTCAATAGCCCTCACCATGCTGTCCATTAAAAGAGAGATGGCGCCTATGAGAAGTATCCCGAGGACCAAGGGTGCCATTTGGAAAAAATTTTGGGCATCAACCATCATCGCCCCGATCCCTCTCTGTGCGGCAATCAGCTCGGCCGCTACGAGAGTGGCCCAACAAACACCGAGCGAAACCCTACAGGCGGTAATAATATGGGGAACCAGTTGAGGCAAAATAATTCTTCTAAATGTCTCCAGGCTTGTCGCCCCCAGCGTTTTGCCGGCCCTTATGTAAATCGGATCCAGAGATACCAGTGCTTGATAAATCACAACTAAAGCCGGGAAAAAAGCTGCATAGCTTAATACGATAACCTTTGATGTTTCTCCTATTCCAAAAAAGATGATCATCAAGGGTATAAGAGCGATCGGAGGCAGCGCACGAAAGAAATTGATCACCGGATCGAGAAAAAGGCGTAAAATTCGAAACCACCCTATCAAGAATCCGAAAATAACAGCCAGAGTGATCCCGATCGCAAAACCAGTAAGCACCCTTAAGAAACTCGCATACATATGCAACTGGAGGCTACCGCTTTTGAAACTCACAGTAAATGCGTTCAGGACGGCTTTGATCGATGGAAACAGCTTTGGATTAATTAGATTTGTGGCTCGGGCCAACTCCCAAACAAAGGCCAAAATTAAAAAGGACAAGATAAAGTAGCCTGTTTTTTCAAAGCGCTCTCTTCTTTTCTTTTTCCTGAATCGTTCTTTGAAGAGTTGTTCTTCCTTTGTATCCGGCATCAGCTCTCACTCCCAAATTAGGATAGGTTTAGATAACATCCTTACGCGCAACAGGAGGAATGCTGCGGTGGATGAATTTTCCACTTCTTGGATAACTTTAGTAATTGATGGGGCCCAGGTCGGCGCACCGGCCATGGGAATCCCCATCTCAAAAACATCCGTCGGGAACAACTATTTGCCCTTGACGGTTTCCAGGTAAATATTTGGATCAAAGAAGTTTTTAGGATCAACCCAATCGCCGATCGACCCGATCTCCACGAAAACCCTCTCAACTTGTCCGATCCATTTTGCCACCGTCCCGTCTTCATAGAGCTTGGCCCAATCCTTTGATGTTTCACATTTTTGGGCATCCCAACTGGCTTGTATATCGGCAAAGGGAATATTGGAATAGGCTTTAGAATGGATCAGCTTCAAGAGCTCATCAGGATTGCCGACAAGTTCATCGTTTGCTTTAACCCAGGCTTTAACGATTTTCTTGAGAACATCCTTATGTTGGTCATAGAACTTGTTATTGGCAACCCAACCACCAATAATCGCTGCTTCAGGATAAAATTCCTTTGCCGAGCTCAACATCACTGCTCCAGGCACTCTTTCACGGATCTGCACGTGAAATGGAGCCCACGTAGAGACAAAAGGAACCGCACCTGAGATGAAAGCGGTAACAGCCCCTGCCATATCCATGCTGACGATATTCACATCCTTATTCGAGTCGATTCCGTTGGATTTCAAAGCATTGTGTAAAAAAACATGTGCGGTCGTTCCTTTGACTGTGGCGATATTTTTCCCCTTGGTATCTTTGATGCTCTCAGCCTTCGCTTCCGGTCTGGCAAACAGCATGGCCGTATTCCATTCTATGCTATTGATGAGAAACACCTTCCCTACACCGCGGGAAGGAAAATTTGAAATCACCGCGCCCATGATGGCTACGTCTACGCTTCCTCCGCTGAGAGCCTGCATCATCGGGATCCCTGATGTGAATTGGATAGGGTCCATTTCAAGTCCCTGTTCCGCAAAGTACCCCTTATTCATTCCAACCCAAAACTGCCCGTCCACAGCGAGAGTGTGCAAATACCCTACTTTTATTTTCTCCGCGGCCAATCCGGAAAAAGCAAGAAAGATCGTCACTATCCCGATTACGAGGCAAAAGACTATTTTGGAAGTTCTCATGAAATTCTCCTTTCTACATCGTTTTGTTTTTAACAACCCGAATACCTCT
The DNA here is from genome assembly GCA_016932115.1 of Deltaproteobacteria bacterium. Taxonomy (GTDB): domain Bacteria; phylum Desulfobacterota; class DSM-4660; order Desulfatiglandales; family HGW-15; genus JAFGDM01. Next base: position 10,239 of record JAFGDM010000319.1, read on the forward strand.
ACACCGACATTTGTCCGAACTCAGATCTACCCTTTCACCTCCTTTCTTTTCAGTCTTCAGAAAAACTATTACATCCCCTAAAGACAAGATGGTCATTTCAGATCACGATCCCTGCATGACTCTCTGGTAATGATTTCCGTATTCAATGTAATCTGCCTCCCCTTTGGCAATTTCCCCTCAATCATCTCCATGAGCGTCTCCACAGCCATCTCACCCATAAGAGAAGCCGGCACTCTCACTGTGGTGAGTGGGGGATTGCAAAAAGCGGCGAAGTCGATATCGTCAAATCCGGCGATGGAAACATCTTCCGGCACTCGTACCCCCTTTTCCCTTGCGGCTCTCAAGGCTCCGACAGCCAGCATGTCGCTCGCTGCGAACACGGCGGTTGGGGGCTTCCGCATTGAGAGCAGTTTCTCCATGCCTTCCTTGCCTTCCTGGAGCGTCGGCTGTTTCTCGATGATCAGATGGGGATCAAGCTTCAAGCCGTAATCTTTCAATGCGGCCCTGTATCCTTCCAGTCGCCTTTTTGCCCTCCGCACCTTGCTGTATGGCCCTAGAATCAGACCTATTTGCTGATGTTTCAACTGAATCAAATACTCGGTCATTGAGTAGGCTGCGGTAAAGTTGTTGAAACCCACAAAGCTCAGCAGGTTGTTGTCCAACGCCTCCCAGATTACAACACAGGGTATGCCGCTTTGCACCACATCCCTCACGGCGCTTTCCTGACCGATCGCGAATCCTGTGAGAATAATCCCTGCCAGACGCCGTTCCTGGAACTGTCGCAGCAGACTCGATTCCAGATTCCCGTCATAGCCGGTATTTGCAATGATCAGTGAAAATCCTTTCTCCTGAGCTTTCTCCTGGATGATCTGGGTAGAATTTGAAAAAATTGATCCTTTGGTAGTCGGTATAATGACTCCGATAACGCTGGATTTTTTCTTGGAAAAGTCTCTGGCTGTCACATTGTAGACATACCGGTGCTTTAACATAACCCGCTGAATGTGTTCAAGGGTCTCCTTTTTTACCAGGTGGGGAGAGTGAATGCTCCTGGATACCGTCGCAAGAGACACCCTTGCCTTTCTTGCGATTTCCTCCATCCTATTTCCTGCCAACTCAGCCTCCTTGAACCAAACAGCTCATGACTTGATGAATTCCTTTAGTATGTTGCCTTCGGCGTTCTTCGGGATGGGTGTACCGAGCAGATGGGCAAGTGTAGGAGCCAGATCGATCACGCTCATCGGGATTTCTCTGTGTTTTTTAGTCATCCCCGCCCCGCTGAGAATCACGGTCGCGTGCATTTCCCTGCTCGCCGGTAAGCACAGGTGCACCCCTGTAAAATTAAGGTGAAGTTGAGCGAGTTCATACCCTTCCTGGTTAATAATGAGCCTTTCCGTCCCGTCCCGGTATTTGACGGAAGCAGGGTAAACAAAGGGATTGGCCATGTACTGTGGCTTCAGGGCAAATAAAACGTCGCCGATGCGGTTGAAACCCTGCTGTTCGAACACACCGACAGTCCCGGCTTCACTTTTGGGAATCGCCATCTCCACTACCCTCTGTCCATTTCGGGGATCTCGCATTGACATGAGAGCATCAATGATCTCCTCTTGAACTTTTTCATAGTCTTCGAGTTCCACGATTCCATCCGGATCCCTTCCCTTGAGGTTGACGAAAATGTGGGCGTGGCACGGTTCGAGAGGAAAGGCTTTGGTGCGGCGCCAGTCGATGTCCATCCGGTTGGAATCATAGTCGAGCTTAAAATTGATCAGGCCCGCCTTGGCCAGGTGATGTTTGAGATAAGGATTCCACTCAATCGCGGAAAATCCGTGGTCCGAAACAATGCAAATCAACGTTTCACCTAGATTCACATCACGGAAAATTCGGCCGATTCTTTCATCCACCTCCGAGTAAACCCTGCGAATGTACCCTAGAATCCTAGGGGCCTCCTTTTTGTCATAGTAACTGCTTTTCGGGTCTATGCCTCCATAGAGTACGTGCTGAATGTGGTCGATTGTTCCAACCCAACTGAAAGCCATGTCCCAATCGATCTTGCGCATGCCGAATCGGGTTGCTTTCTCCCACCAGTCGTTGTGTTGTGTGAGCTGATCCAGGTAAAAATCGATGCTCACCCATCCATCCATGTACGCCCAAGGATCATCCACCTCCATATAAGGTCCGGCTTCACCTATGAGTTCGTCGGAGAGTTCCGGCGGAATCGTGAGCGTCTCGGCCGTGTTGATTGCGCTTTGGTACAATCGGAAATCTTCTCTCCCCTTGAGACGGATTAAATGGAAATAAAAGCGACCCCGCCTTTGTATACCCTGAGAATCCACAAATAGCTCCTCGATCCATGCGCTCCGCTTCCCCTCGCGAAGATCCGCAACATTAAGTGAAGCATCTTTTGACTGAGCGAGAAGCACCCTGTCATAACCGCTTCCTTTCGAGTCGAGGACCAAAGCGTGGTAAGTCGGGCCGGCGGCGTAAGTGGGCGGCACATGGATTTCTATCTCAAGGGGGATGCCGTAATGGTCTGGCAAATTTTTCCATCCTGAAGCCGGCTTAAGAGTCACCTGAACCGCCCGACCCGGAACCTGATTGCATCTCTCTTTTCCGGTCGCAAAAACGGCTGATGAGGCAATGTCCCATAGAGGCATATAGAAATATCGGAAGGGAGGGTTTAGGGAAGCCGCCAACTGGATGCCATTGTCGATCTTCAAAGGGAAAGTCACAGGCCAGTTCACAAGCAAGGTTTTTCTGCCCACCCGGGCTCCCGCTTCCCAAAGCGTCTCAGCCTTCAGCATCCGCCTGTCAAAGGAGGTATGCCATTTATCCAAAGGCTCTCCGGGTTCGTGAACCATAAGGCTCGGAATGCCTGCCGTTCCGGGACCCGCACCGCTCGTAATGGCACCCCACGCAGCAGCCGTGAGAGGTGGGAAGGTGGTGATCATCCTGGAAAAGAACCCTTCGTCCATCAAACGCTTGATATTGGGCATGCTGCCTTCCTCAGTGAATCGATTGATCAAGTCCGGAAGTGCCGCATCAAGACCCAGCATGAGGAGTTTCTTTGTTTTCATTCCAACCTCCTTGGTTTTCTTTGATACCCAAGGCCGATTTTCTCAGCCTTTTGTAGCGCCCATCGTCATGCCTTTAACGATCTGCCCCTGCGCCACAAGAGCAATCATAATCACGGGAGCCATGATCAGCACTCCCGTAGCTGTAAAGGGTCCCCACCGGCTCTCCTCTGCTGCCAGGAATCCGAAAATAGCTACGGGCGCCGTCTTGGTTCTCGACCCTGTCAGGACCACTGCGTAAAGGAACTCATTCCACGACTCGATGAATGCGAATATAGCCGTTACCCCCACACCGCCCCATGCGTTTGGCAGCGCAACCTTGAGAAACATGTTAAAGAGGGAGACGCCGTCCATAATTGCGGCTTCTTCCAGCGACGGGGGCAGGTCCTGGAAATAGGTGATCATGAGCCAGATGCTGAAAGGGACCGTGAGCGTCATGTGAACTGCGATCAGCCCTACATATGTGTCCAGCATCCTAAATCGGCTCAGGAAAAGGAAGCATGGGATAATCAGGCCGATCGGCGGAGCCATCTGGGCCAGGAGAGCGAAAAAAGAGAGCCTAGTACGAAAAGGAAACCGAACTCGCGAAAAGGCGTAACCCGCAGGGACTGCGATGAGCAAAGTGATTAAAGTCGCCCCGCATGCTACGATCAGGCTGTTAAAAATCCCCTTGAGGATGTCGTGCGCCAAGAGGGCTTCGATGTAATGTTCGATTGTGGGCCTGAAAATAATCGTAGGAGGGAGCGTGAAGATCTCAGTCCGGTTCTTGAGGGACGTGAGGATAACCCATAATACGGGAAAGGCCCATACGAGAATCATCAGCACGTAGAGGCTTCGAACCATCACAGGTCTCAAAAATATCGGCCATTTTGATTTCATATGGTGAGCCATCGCGACGGCTTCTTACATCCTGGACTGTCTCATCCTGAAGAAAATCACCGAAATCACCACCGTAATGACAAGGAGTGATGTCCCCAATGCAGCACCATAGCCAAGATTAAGGGAATTGAAAGATTCCCGGTAGGTGTAAAGGTTAAGGATTTCCGTTGCAGTTCCCGGGCCTCCTCCGGTCGCCGAGAAGATCGCTGCGAAGGCACGAAGAGCAATCATGGTCCGGAAAATGATTACAATAACCACAGCAGGCCTAATCATGGGCAGGATGACGTGCCGGAAACGCTGCCATGCATTCCGCGCATCCAATTGTGCGGCTTCGAGGGGATCGGGCGGCAAGGCGTGGAGGCTGGCAAGGAACACCAGGAACGCAAAGGGAGTCCACTGCCATGTGTGAATAATAATTACGGAAAAAAGCGCCCAGTTCGGGGCCACAAGCCAAGGTTTGGACCCCAAACCAACTATTATGAACAAGTAATCCAGTATCCCATACTCGGGTGTCATAATCATCGTCCGGAAGGCAAGGCCAACCACAACGGGCGCAAGAATCATGGGCAGAAGAACGCTGACCCGGAGAATCCCCTGCCCCCGGAAGCTTTTCAAAAAAGCCATGGCCATGGCCAGCCCGGTGACAATCTGAAGAAGAACGGTGGAAAAAGTGTAGATGGCGGTGATCTGTATCGCATGACGGAACCTGGGATCTCGCATCATTTCGACATAGTTTCCCAAACCTACCCAGCGGTTGCCCGCCGGATAGGTCAGGTCAATTCGAAAACCACTCATGACAATCAGCATGATGAGGGGAAAGGCGGCCATAATAAAGAGAAATATCATGCTGGGAGTGATCATGGCAAAACCGAAGCGCTCTTGCTTTCGAATGTATGCCGGTCTAAGACGCTTTCCCCCGTCGGCACCTTTGAACATGATCTACGTCTCTTTCTCACATTATTGTAACCTGTCTCCCCTTCCCCGGAACCTTATCACTTACCTAACCATGAACTTGGCAATATTCTCATTTGCCTCGTCCAGGGCCTTTTTCGGAGTGGCCTGCTTTACTAGAGCGGACTGAATCGCCACAGCCATGGCTTCACCAATCTTCGGCCATTGAGGCACCCTGGGGCGCCAATCTGCATCCGTATCCTGCCTCATGGAGGTAAGCACAACGTCCGCGTAATCCGGCGTGTAGTGGATGACCTTGCGATATTCCGGATCACTCCAGATGGATATCCTGTTGACTCCCGTGCGAACCACGGCATCCTGATTCTCCTTAAAAACAGCGGAGCTGAACTGAGTCGGCCGTGATGCAAGCCATTGGATGTAAAGCCAGGTCGCAACCTTCTTTTTCCGGGAAAGCGCAGCGTTGATGGACATGGTCCAGTTCCAGATGCTCGTCACGCGGCGGCCCGACGGGCCCTTGGGCCACCGCTGATAGCCGATCTTACCTACCACCTTGGACTTGTTCGTATTTTCAATAATGGACGCTGTCGAGTTGGCATCGATATATTGCACAATGTTGCCGCCTGCAAAGCCCTCCATGATCTCAGGCCAGTTCATGTTTTCGACGCCCGGCGGACCGTAGTTCTGGAGAAGATCACAGTAGAATTCAAGAGACTTCACACCCGCCTCACTGTTCACCTGGGGGCTCCCCTTGTCATCAAACCACTTCCCGCCAAAAGCCAGGAAAAGAGACGGCCAGATATAAACGTTCTGCCCTGCGCCTCTGAATCCCCTAAGGGCGGCCCCCGCAATCTTGCCGTCAAGCTTGTGGGCTTTCTTCGCTGATTCCTTGAATTCCTCCAGGGTCTGTGGGGGCTTGATCCCAAGTTTTTCGTAGATATCCTTACGGTAGATGTGAATGGTGGCTTCACCCTCGACAGGCATGCCGTAGAGCCTTCCCTTTACCGAGTCCGCAGCTCTCCAGAGAGGAATAATGTCCTCAAGGTCAAACCAAACCTTATCGGTCAACTTTGGATCATTGATATACTCATCCAAGGGCTCGACCCATTTGTTAGCTTCATAAAGGGAAAGGAACATGGGATCTCCGGTGTGGGAAACATAGTTCCCCGTTTTCGCCCCGAGATCGAGCACCGCCTTTTCGCGCATTTCCCTGGGAGGGATGATCTCGAATTCGACCTTTATCCCTGTCAGATCCGTAAATTGAGGTGAGACGGCTCGGAACTTGTTAAAATAGTGTGCAGGCGTGACAAGGACTTTAATCTGTTCGCCTTCCACCTGACGCCAATTGATTTTAGCTTTAAGATACGCTTCGTTCTTTTTCTCCGCCCGTGCAAACTTCAGGAAACCCGGCGACATGCTTCCCGCCAGCACCAACCCGCCGGCTTTGGCCGACACGCTCATAAACTCTCTTCTTGAAAGCTTTCCCATAATAAACCCCCTTCATGTTTAGCTTATGGTTTTGGAAAAAATGACTCGTGCCTGTCTAGGTTCTCAAAAAACGAATGTTTATAGTGCTATGCCTCAAAACTTTTAAAGCCTCCGTGCTTCTCACAGTAATTAAAACATCGGACACGCAGATATGAAAGCGCTTTCATTTTACATTTAGTTTCTATTCTGTCAAGGAAAAAGTTTTCCTCGAGTTTTACTCAATCCGGTCACTTGTCTTTTGACAAAAGCGCAGAGAGCTTCTAGTATACTGCCTTTAATTTAATACACATAGAAATTGCGCTGTGCTGTTGAGCGGCAAATGCTTTCGAAAAGGAAGGCTCCGCTTTTGTCATTGAGGAAGTAGACAACATCGGCCTGTCGAGAATCCCGGTATGCACCATTATATAGTTATTGAAGGCCCTCTGGGTGTCGGAAAAACCAGTCTGGCCATGATGGTCGCCGAAAAAATGGGCGGCCAAGCCTTGCTGGAGGATGTGGAGGAAAATCCCTTTTTGATGAATTTTTACCAAAACCCTGAAAAGTACGCTTTTCAGACCCAGATTTTCTTCCTTCTGAGACGTTACCATCTCACGGCAGAGATGGCTCAGATCGATCTTTTTAACCGGGTGACGGTTTCAGATTTTCTATTTGAGAAAGACCGGATTTTTGCCCGCTCCAATCTTGACGACCGGGAGTACTGGCTCTACGAGCAGTTGTTCCGGATTCTGCAGAAGAGAATTCTGGCACCCGATTTGGTTATCTTTTTGCAGGCCAAAACCGAGGTTCTCTCCGAGAGGATCCGTCGCCGAAACAAAAGATATGAAAGATCCATCAGCTACAAATACATGGATAAGATCAACCGGGCGTTTAACGAGTATTTTTTCCACTACACCGAGTCTCCATTGCTCGTTGTCAATGCCTCGGAAATCGATTTTGTGCATAATCCGGAAGATTTTGAAGACCTGATGGATCATATCCGGACCATGAAGTCGGGAACACAATATTATGTACCAATGAGTTCAAAAAAGTGAAAACTTGTGCAGGTAAACCGTCGTGGAAGTAATCGGCCTCGTAGAAAAAATGCAGCAAGCCTCGGAAAATCTCAGGCTTTCAGGGAAAGCCCTTGCCCTCGTACCCACCATGGGTTTTTTTCATGAAGGCCATCTGGAACTAATGAGGGTGGCAAAAAAGCACGCAGATATAGTCGTGGTAAGCATCTTCGTGAACCCTACCCAGTTCGGTCCGAAGGAGGATCTCAACACTTATCCCAGGGATTTGGAAGGTGATCTTTTTAAAGCCGAAAATGTAGGTGTGGATTTGGCCTTTGTTCCTGCTGTTCATGATATGTATCCCGACAGGTTTCAGACTACGGTTTCCGTCCAAAAGGCGACAAAACACCTGTGCGGTCTTTCCAGACCGGCCCACTTTGACGGCGTCACAACCGTCGTCGCGAAGCTTTTCAACATCATCAAGCCCCACATCGCCGTTTTCGGGCAAAAGGATTTCCAGCAACTTGTCGTAGTCACCCGAATGGTCCAAGACTTGAATATGGATGTCCGCATTGTGGGAGTGCCTACGGTTCGGGAGCCGGACGGACTCGCCATGAGTTCTCGTAACAGCTTCCTCAATCCCCTGGAAAGAGAATCCGCCCTTTGCCTGAAAAAATCCCTGGATCTTGCCCGGAATCTGGTCGCTCGGGGGGAGTTTCAGGCAAGTATCCTGATCAAAGGTGTCAAAGAAATGATTCTCAGCTCTCCTTTCACGGAGATTGATTATGTGAACCTTTGTGATCCCGTCTCCATGGAAAACGTGCAGAAGGTGGAAGGAGAAACTCTTCTTGCCCTTGCTGTCAGAGTGGGCAAGACCAGGCTGATCGACAATTGTTTGTTGAGCGCTAAATTGTTACGAAGAATCTAATTCATAAGAGAAGCGAGGAAAAGTGTTATGACCATTCAGCGAATCACCGATAAATCAGAAAGTTTTTTATTCACTTCCGAATCTGTGACTGAAGGGCACCCCGACAAGATTGCGGACCAGATCTCCGACCATATTTTGGACGGCATCCTGGAAAAGGATAAAAATGCGCGCGTTGCTTGTGAAACCCTTGTCACCACAGGGATGGCCGTCATTGCCGGCGAAATTACAACCGCGGCTTACGTTGAGATGCCGGAAATTGTCCGCCAGACGATCAAGGAGATCGGTTACAAGAACTCCTCCATGGGCTTTGACTGGGAAACCTGCGCTGTACTAACATCCATCGACCATCAGTCTCCGGATATCGCCATCGGTGTTAACGGGAAAGGTCTTTTCAAGGAATTGGGCGCAGGGGATCAGGGGCTTATGTTCGGATACGCCTGCAAGGATACGCCGACCCTGATGCCCATGCCGATCTACCTGGCCCACGGCCTAACCCAGCGGCTGGCCCATGTGCGCAAATCCGGCAAACTTCCCTGGCTCAGACCCGACGGCAAGTCCCAGGTTACCGTGGAATACCTCGACGGCAAACCATCAAAGGCCCGTGCTATTGTTATTGCCGCTCAACACAATCCTGAGGTGGATTATGACACCCTGCGAGAGGCCATCATTGAAGAGGTGATCAAGAAAGTCGTCCCTCCCGATATGCTGGAAAAGACGACTGAATTTTTCATCAACACGACGGGCCGCTTCGTGGTGGGAGGCCCGCTCGGGGACTGCGGTTTGACAGGCAGGAAAATCATCATGGACACTTACGGCGGTTTCGGCTATCACGGAGGAGGAGCCTTTTCCGGGAAGGATCCTTCCAAGGTGGACAGGAGTTCCTCATATATGTGCCGCTATATTGCGAAAAATGTCGTGGCTGCGGGGCTGGCGGAACAGTGCGAAATCCAGGTCGCCTACACCATCGGCCGTGCTCAGCCTGTTTCAGTGATGGTCGGCTCTTACGGGACGGGTGTCGTTTCGAACACCGACCTGACAAGGATCATACTCAAGGAGTTTGACCTTCGTCCTGCCGCAATCATTGAACGCCTGGATCTTCTGCGGCCCATTTATAGAAAGACTTCTAACTATGGTCACTTCGGCAGGGAGTTGCCGGAGTTCACCTGGGAAAAGATCGATTGTGCAGAAAGCCTGAAAAGAGCTTTAGTGTGATGCAATCCTCCAAAAGCCGGAAACCCGAGGACAAGGTGAATCTGTCGCTTGTTTTCGGTAATTTTCTTCGGGTATCAAACAACCTGCAACATACAAACAACACAAACGGAGTTTAGCTAATGGACTATGATATTCTGGACATCAATCTGGCGCAGAAAGGTCGGCTGAGGATAGAGTGGGCCGCCATGGGTATGCCGGTGCTGAAAAAAATCAGGGACCGTTTTGACGCGCAAAAACCCCTCAGGGGGCTCAGGCTTTCAGCATGTCTTCACGTTACGACGGAAACGGCAGGTCTTCTTAAAACTTTGAAAGCAGGCGGAGCGGAGGTCGTTGTGTGTGCTTCCAACCCCCTTTCCACCCAGGATGACGTAGCCGCATCTCTGGTGGCGGACGACGAAATCCCGGTTTTTGCCGTAAAAGGGGAAAATCACGCTACCTATTACAGTCATATTCTCTCCGCCCTAAAGCACAGGCCAAACTTGACCATGGACGACGGCGCAGACCTTGTGAGTTCCCTCCATTTCATCGCCCTGCAGAAATGGAATGAACTGGAAAAGGGCGTGCGGGAATGGAGCGGGAAACTCTCAGACAAAGAAAGAGCGGACCTGCTCTCAGAGGTGCTCGGCGGCACCGAGGAAACGACGACAGGTGTCATCCGCTTAAGGAGCATGGAAAGAGACGGAGTCCTTCAGTTCCCCATCATATCGGTCAACGACGCGGACACAAAACATCTTTTCGACAACCGCTACGGCACGGGCCAGAGCACCGTAGACGGCATCATCCGTGCCACCAATCGGCTGCTTGCCGGGAGCACCTTTGTCGTAAGCGGGTATGGGTGGTGCGGAAGAGGCCTGGCAGTCCGGGCCAAAGGGCATGGCGCCCACGTGATCATCTGCGAAGTGGATTCCTTGAAAGCCCTTGAGGCAGTGATGGACGGATTTCAGGTTATGCCGATCGCCAAAGCGGCTCCTCTGGGAGATTTCTTCTGCACCCTCACAGGAGACATCAATGTGATCCGAAAGGAGCACTTTCTGACCATGAAGGACGGGGCCATGGTCTCCAACTCGGGGCACTTCGATGTGGAGTTGGATTTGCCCGGCCTCAGAGAATCCTCCACATCCTCAAGACAAATCCGGGAGTTTGTTCAGGAGTTTGTCCTGAGTAACGGACGCAGGATATATGTGCTCGGTGAGGGTCGGCTCATCAACTTGGCCGCAGCCGAGGGGCACCCTTCAAGCGTAATGGACATGAGTTTTGCCAATCAGGCTCTTTCAGCGGAATATATGGCCAAGGAGCACGGAAACCTGCAGAAGAAAGTCTATCCCGTGCCGGGTCATATCGACAGGGAAATTGCCAAGCTCAAGCTCCAATCCATGAATGTTGAAATCGACACTCTCACGCCGGAACAGGAGAAATACCTTTCCTCCTGGGAAATGGGGACGTAATAACCGTGTACTGCCCACACAGAATGAACCCGAGCTGCATAAAGGTATCCGGGTGCAAGGCGCTCGAACGCAGCAGGAGTGAGTGGCACTTGAAATGAAGCGGGTCTGAGTGACCGGAAACAACGCAAACACGGCAGATAGACGCCTATAGCAGCCTGCCCTAGAGAATACGTCGGCGCTCCTGTGATACGGCTTCTCTCCGAAGTGGTCCTCTTGATCCGGCTTCCGAATAAACCGATCGATTCTAAAAAAGCATGAAACTCACAACCCGAAGAATACTTATCCTGGTTCCTCTCTTTGTGACCCTTTTCCTTGTCCAGTCCTATTTCTGGGTACCGGGCTATGAACAGCAGGCCACAGGAAATCCTGAACGCCTAGGGGAATATATTAGCGCATCCATCGGAGACGCATCCATCCTTAATCCGATTCTCTCTTCGGACAGTGCGAGCAGCGCCGTCGAATCCATGGTTTTTGAAGGCCTCATCGATCGCGACGAGAATCTCAACTTCCGAGGAAGACTCGCTATCTCCTGGAAAATTTATGAGGAAGCTTTTTTCTACATCAACAAAGAGGCCGACATCCCCGGTTTGGGAAAGGCGGGCCCCGAAGAAATGCTACGGTATCTCCTGGGAGTGAAAGAGAGACAAATCCCTATTGATGAGCGGATACGCCCCTCCATTGACAACATCATGGAAATCACGGTCATTCCTCCCGAGGACTTTATCGTCAGCCGACCGGAAGAAGGGCCCGCCGGCAAAGACGTCCGTCTTTTGGTCCGCGCTCCTGCCAGGATCAAGCTTACCCTTGAGCGCGTAGACCAGGATGTTTTCACCGGCCTCACCTTACTTCTGGGGCAGGACTATTTCTACTCTTTTCCATCCAAGGCGTTTGTCGGCATCCGGGATGAAGAGGAAAGTTCAAAGTTGACCGAAGAATCAAAAAATAAAATCCTCGCAAGGTACGCGGAGCAAATCCTTCCGGCCACCGAACACAACCCCGTCATTTCCTTTCAGCTCCGTCCCGGCGTTACGTTCCATGACGGCCAAAACTTTGATGCGGAAGACGTCAAATTCACCTACGACGCCATCATGAACCCTAGGAACCTTTCTCCTCGCATCGCTGATTATGAACCTGTCAAGCACGTAGAGGTCATTGATCCTTTAACCGTTCGCATCGTCTACAAGCGCCTCTATTCTCCTGCAATCGGTACCTGGAGCATACCGATCATTCCTGAGCACCTTCTAAACGATGAAGCTCTGCGTGGCGAAGCGACACAGCGAGGCATGGACCCGGACCGATTCACCATGCGTCACAGCCTTTTCAACAGGCGGCCCGTCGGCTGCGGGCCCTTTATTTTCCGGGAATGGAAATCCGATCAGTACATTGCCCTCGATCGCTTTGAGGGATACTGGGAAGGTCCTCCCAACTACCGGAGATATTTCTATCGAATCGTGCCGGACCTGCTTACCCAGGAGATGGAATTCTATGCGGGCACGGTTGACACCTATCATGTGCAACCCCATCAGGTGACGCGCCTCAGCAGCAACCCGAACTACCAGAGCTTTTCAGGGCTTTCCTTCGGCTACACTTACATAGGCTACAACATGCGCCGGCCTCCTTTTGACGATCGTCGGGTTCGCCTGGCCTTGGGCATGGCCGTTGATGTGGAAAAAATAATGCGGTATGTACTATACGGGCAGGGGGAAAGGATCACAGGCCCCTTTGTAAAGCAGACCGACTTTTATAATCATGACGTGCGACCCCTCCCGTACGACCCGGAGAGAGCGCTGCGTCTTTTGTCGGAAGCGGGATGGCAGAGAAATAAACGAGGTTGGCTTGAAAAAGAAGGCAAGAGGTTGCAGTTCACCCTCATCACAAACAGTGGGAACGACACGCGCAAAGCCGTTGTGGCTATTGTTCAGGATGCATGGAGGCAGATCGGAATTGATGTAAGGACCGATTTGATCGAATGGTCCGTATTTGTCCAGGAGCGGGTAAACAAGGCTGATTTCGATGCGTTGGTCCTAGGATGGCAAATGGGCATTGAACCGGATCTTTATCAGATCTGGCATTCAAGCCAAAGCCACCCTCACCAGCTTAATTTTGTTGGATTCAGGAATGAGCAGGCCGACGATATGATAATCAGAATCAGACAGGAATATGATCACCGGCGCCAGGTCGAGGATTGTCACCGATTCCATGAACTGATCGCCCGCGAGCAGCCGTACACGTTCCTCTACGTCGGCAAGTGGACGGCTGTTCTCGACAAGCGAATCGTAATTAAAGATGTGGATGAGCAGGGCCGTGTAACCTATAACAAGATAGCACCCACAAAGACCGGCAATTTCACGTTCTATTTCAATAAGTGGATCAAGCTGCGAGAAGCGCCGAGCTTTGCTGCGGAAGGGTAAAGGAAAATGACAAATCGCTTATAATTACACGAAATCAAGTTTCGAAAGCATTTCAGTCGGAGTCTCCGATCATAGTAAGGAAAACCATCTCCGCCCGCTCAGTGGGAGATTACGAAGGCGAAGGCATTAAGACACAAAACCGACTTGAACTTTGATTTTTGCGCTTACTTTTACATTCGGGTTCCGGATTTTGGATTTCTAAAACTTGTTTCAGGGGTAACAACCCATGCTTTCTTTTATCGGAAGAAGCATTGTTCAGAAGATGATCACTCTTTTCTTTGTTTCCGTGATTTCTTTTTTGATCATTCACCTCGCGCCCGGCGAGCCTAGCCAGGTTGATCCGCTCAATCCAAAGTTCACGCCTGAGATCGTCGAACGCTTCAGGAAGGAGTTCCACCTGGACAAGCCTCTCTATGTGCAGTACCTATTTTTCTACCGGGGCCTTCTTTCGGGAAGAACCGTGTCTTGGAAGGACAATCAGCCTGTGCTCGCCAAGATGTGGGAACGCTTTTTGAACAGCCTTCCCCTCTTTATTGTGGGCACCATCATCACATGGACTCTCTCCTTTCCCATAGGCATTCGCTCCGCCATTTTCAGGGGAGGAATCTTCGATCGTTCCGCCACATTTTTTTCCTATTTTCTCATTTCCATCCCCGGATTTTTTTTCGCCTACATTCTCATCATCTTTGTGGTGACTCGTTTTCAGGTCCCTGTCATAGGAATGCAGACCTTTGGCTTGAGCGATGCATCCACAGTTCGTATTTTGATGGATCGAGTGTGGCATCTTTTGCTTCCCTCCATGCTCGGGGCCACAGGCGGCATTGCCATTCTTTCCAGATATGTGCGAAGTCAGATGCTCGAGGTCGAGGGTCAGGACTACGTACGGACAGCCAAAGCCAAAGGCCTTTCCTGGGAGCAGGTTCATTACAAGCATGCGCTTCGCAATGCCCTCCTTCCCTTTGTGACCATGTTCGGCCTTATCCTGCCGGGCCTTATCGGAGGCTCGGTCATTATTGAGTCCATATTTTCCTGGCCCGGCATGGGGCGAATGGCCTACGAGGCGATTCTGGCGCGGGATTATCCTATCATACTGACGGTGAATTTCATTTCCGCGGTGCTGGTGCTCCTCGGCACCTTCATTTCCGACGTCCTGTATCTGGTGGTTGATCCGAGGATTAGATTATAGAAGTGCCTGAAGCGCCTAAAATATGCTGAGGTTTGAAACGCCGGATGGCTAAGAAGGACATCTTAAGATGACGAAATTTCAACCTCACTCTGAATCCTCTTCTGAAGCTCCTCCGGCGCCCAGACGGACGCAAGGCCAGGAATTCTGGAGGCTTTTCAAAAAAAACCGCCTGGCTTTGGCGGGGTTGGCGATCTTCCTGATCTTCTTCATAATTGCCGTTGCAGGCTTGTCGGTTACTTCCGGCACCAGGCCTTACTTTGACCCTGCCTTGGTGCGTCTGCCTGAGAAACTTCGGCCGCCCCTATCCCGTCCGAACCTGGAAGTGCTGATACCCGGCGAAATGCCTCCTTTGGGCATGTACGTGTTCGGTACGGACGACCTCGGACGGGACGTATTTTCGAGAATGCTACAGGGCGCCTGGGTGTCCCTCACCGTGGGTTTTGTAGCGGTGGGAATAGCCGTCTTCGTCGGCATTTTGCTGGGCGGAATCGCCGGCTATTACGGGCAGACAAGCATAACGATAAATCATATTTTTCTTTTCTGTCTCATGCTTGGAGGAGCATCGGCCTTCGCCTTCGGCTCGCTTTTTCCCGGGGTTATCCTACTCATCGCTGCGATTGCTTTTCTTTACCGTTCCGCCCGATCCGGGAAGCCTGCAAAACCGAGCCTTGCGCTCGCGTGGTTGCAGAAAGGCGCGACCTCTGTAGACACCCTGATCATGCGTTTCGTCGATATCATGCTCTGTTTTCCAAGCTTCTTTCTAATTCTCACGGTTGTCGCACTCCTTCCTGCAAGCATTTACAACATCATGATCGTCATTGGGCTCACAAGCTGGATGGGCACAACCCGTTTCGTTCGGGCGGAGTTCCTGTCCCTCCGGGAGCAGGACTTCGTAACCGCCGCCAAAGCCCTTGGAGTTGGTGATCGGCGCATCATTTTCCGCCATATGATTCCCAACGCGGTGGCACCGGTTCTGGTTTCTGCAACGATCGGCATCGCAGGGGCAATTCTAACGGAAGCAGGCTTGAGCTTCCTGGGGTTCGGCGTACCGCCTCCCTATGCCACCTGGGGAAACATCCTCTCGGACGGTAAACGATTCATTTTCGACGCACCCTGGCTGACCTTCATCCCGGGCTTTGCGATTCTTATTGTCGTCCTTTCCTTCAACCTTTTCGGTGAGGGGCTGAGGGATATTCTTAATCCCAAGCTGAGAGAAAGATACTAGGCGCCTTTTATGTCTCCTCTGCTGTCGGTACAAAATCTGAAGGTTTACTTCCGAGGTGATGAAACCGTGGCGCGCGCCATTGACGGCGTGAGTTACGAGGTTCATGCGGGAGAAACTGTGTGTCTGGTCGGGGAGTCCGGTTGCGGAAAAACCGTTTCGGCCTTGACCATTCTCGGCCTTATCCCCAGGCCGCCGGGTGAAATTGCCGGAGGAAAAATTTTCTTTAAAGGCCGTAGCATTCTCGGCCTGAAAGAGGAGGAATTCCAACAAATCCGAGGTAAGCGAATCGCCATGGTTTTTCAGGAACCCATGACCTCTTTGAATCCTGTTTTCACCGTGGGTGACCAGATCAAGGAAGCTATCATGGTTCACGAAGCGATCGCCGATCGACAGGCGCACAGCCGTTGCGTTGGGCTTCTCAAGGATGTGGGCATCCCCTCTCCTGAGGAACGTCTCAGGGATTATCCACATCAACTGAGCGGCGGTCAGAGGCAACGCGTGATGATTGCCATGGCCCTTGCATGCAATCCCAACATTGTAATCGCCGATGAGCCGACCACGGCGTTGGACGTAACGATCCAGAAACAGATCCTCAACCTGTTCAAGGAGCTGCAGAAAGCAAGAGACATGTCCCTCCTTTACATCACCCATGATTTGAATGTGGTCCGCGAGATCGCCGACTGCATTTATGTAATGTACGCAGGCATCATCGTGGAGCAGGGTAAGATGGAGGATCTTTTTGAGCACGCCCGTCATCCTTACACGATGGGGCTTCTCGCTTCCCTTCCCCATCGAGCGAAAAGAGGGAGAATTCTTTACAGCATTCCCGGAACAGTGCCTGATCCTGCGTACAAGCCCGGAGGGTGCCCTTTCCACCCCCGTTGCGAGCATGCCGCCGGTATTTGTAAAAAGGAGTTCCCCGAGATGTGCGATTACGGAGATGGGCACTTAAGCCGCTGCCCCGTACTCTATGAACGTACAAATACCGTTACATTTTAATCACTTTATTATGAATAATCATGTCTTAAAGGTCGAAGGTCTCAAAAAGCATTTTCCGGTCCGCAGGGGGTTTTTTGAGAAAGTCATCGGTTGGGTGAAAGCCGTGGACGGAGTGGACTTCGAAATCGCGGAAGGAAAAACCTTGGGCCTCGTTGGAGAAAGCGGCTGCGGCAAATCCACGGTCGGCCGCCTCATTCTGAAACTCCTTGATCCTGATGGAGGAACGATCCATTACAAGGGGAAAGACATCAGTGCCCTCTCCCGAAAAGATCTCAAAGAGCTGAGGAAAGAAATGCAAATCATTTTCCAGGATCCCTTCGGCTCGCTTAACCCTCGCATGACCATCGGCCGGACCATAGAAGAGGGTCTCCGCACCTTGGGAATCAAAGACAGAGATGAGAGAAACACCCGGGTTCAAGAACTCCTGGAGAGGGTCGGCATATCAGGCGCTTCAGCGGACCGCTACCCCCATGAATTCAGCGGCGGTCAGCGCCAGAGAATAGGCATTGCAAGAGCCCTCAGCGTCGAACCCCATCTCCTTATTTGCGATGAACCCGTCTCTGCCCTTGATGTCTCGATCCAAGCGCAAATCATTAATCTTCTGAAAGAGTTGCAGCAAAACCTAGGCTTGAGCTATCTTTTCATTTCCCATGATCTCAATGTGGTGGGGTACCTAAGCGACACCGTGGCCGTCATGTACCTCGGCCATATTATGGAGTATGCGCCCTCGGAGAAGCTTTTTGATCACCCCCTTCATCCTTACACACTGGCCCTTTTATCCTCCGTACCCGGGCGCGATAAGCCGAAGGGGCTGGAAACCAGGGAGCTGCGCGGCGATGTGCCGACTCCTTTCAATCCGCCCCCGGGATGCAAGTTCCAAGGCCGTTGTCCTCTTGCGGAAGAACGATGCAGACAAGGAGAGATAGAATTCTACAGAGTCAGCCGGCAACACCGCGTGCGTTGCTGGAAGGTCATTTGATGAGGCAAGCATAAAATATGCTTTTCCGTAACAATTGTTACACTTTTACAAGCTTTTTAGGTTAAGCCGGGCGCGACTATGTTCACTGCGTTCTCTACCGCTCAATCCTTGTTTTTCCCTTGACAATTGCTCAAACTTCGCCCAAATTAAACATTGACTGGGGGATCGTTCAGCGGCAGGACGATGGGTTCTGGCCCCATTAACCGAGGTTCGAATCCTCGTCCCCCAGCCATTTTAGTTTACCGTGAGGTAGAGATTAAGCAGGCGCAAGGTCGATAGAGAACAGTTTAAGTTGTGTCCTGAACTGTATAATCTTTACTGCGTGCTTTCTTTTAAAGGGTCCCATCGTCTAGCGGTCTAGGATATCGCCCTCTCACGGCGAAGACACGGGTTCGATCCCCGTTGGGACTGCCAATGCTCTACCTTCCTCACCCTTTTCGCGTGTGCTTCCCGCTATGCCTTCTTGAGCATTTGTCAAAGATTCATGCAGGCTTTACACTGAGAGTTCTTAGCTGTTCTTCTTTATTCATTTGAACGGGCGGTTAAAGATTCCCGCTACCAAAGGTAAATGGTCCGATGCGACTCGGGAAAGATTTGGCTTGTGTACCCGTATTCTTTTGAGAGCTTCATCGGGTCTTACTCAGATCCCGTCCGGGGCAAAAATAGGACGCCATGAGGTATCGCTCCGGGTGAACGGCGGCTTCCCCGGAAGGTGGTGCAAAAGCTTCAGACCGCGACCTGCGGTAATCCTATGCGGCTTCAAACCGGAATACCCAAATTCCTCTCGCCTAGAGTGATTGTGTAGACTCGCTCATTCTTGCGAGGACATCTTGGAGAGAGCCTCGAAACGGACCAGGACTTTCCATTTTGATCGAGGCAAGGGCTACGGCGAACTTCAATGACTCTTCTACGTTATGGTCTATTCTCCTGGCCAAATAGGCTCCTGTCGTCGTATCACCGCGACCGGTTCTCCCCTGAGAATTTCGGTTGGTAAATTTTTCGAAATAGGTTTTCCCTTTACACCTTGCGAAAGCTCCCTCCGAGCAGGTTAGGATTACCTCGAGAGCTCCCCATTCCTCCACCAGCCTGGCCGCTTCCTCCATCTTGCGACTTCCCGTCAGCACCTCCGCTTCGATGACGTCAAGCTTCACGATATCGGCAAGGCAGACTATTTCTTTTTTCTCCGGCACATCCCTGAATTGAATTACGCCCGTCTTGATATCCACTTGACGCACAAAGTTTTGCATATCCACCGATAAGCGGAATCCCCGATGTTTCAAGTCCTGCATGAACCCTATGCTAAACTCGCGATCTGTAAGGGCTCCAAGATGGATCACACAAGTCTCTACGGGAGGTAGATCTGCACTCAAAAAAAACCCGGCATTTTGGGTCTGAAACATGAGCCTTTCATCGACATTCCCCGTAGGGTGGAGGACGCGCATGTGAGTGGTTGAGGAAACGGGCTGCAGATATACGTCGATCCCAGCGGCTTTCAAAGGTTCGAGAAGATACGCGTCTTCTTCAGCCATCCTGGTAATCACGGCGATTTTTTTTCTTGTCCGGCAGGCTGCAAAGGCGCCGAAATATGGGGCGCCTCCGGGTACGCCATGGGTGGATCCCTCTTTAGCCTCGATTTCATCAATCGTAACATGACCCATAAATACCAAATCATAGCGATTCATTTCGGCCTCCTTCTTTCAATCCCAGCTAACACACAATTTCAGATTCGGCAAATAGTGCCTCAAAAGTCTCTCTGTATGCGGTAGCATGCTATCAAATCAGCTCAGCTATGCGTCTACACAAATTGGAACTCAGCCACCGGCCCACTCAGGCTAGTAGTGACATATCAAGTTCATACCACCTTGGTATAGAATTCTTGTTAATTATTTTCCCCCGTCCCTAATTGCCTTTCTTGGCAGGGGGAATATAAAATGTTTTTTTTCACACTGGGTGAGATTTGACAATTCATCATAATAGTTAGAAAATTAGATCATGGGTCGGTACAGGACGAATGTGCATCATGCGACAGAGATCAGGATCGCCATCGTTTCAGAGCGAATACAAACAGTCCGCTCGGGAAGTGCGGTCAGGAGGTCGAGTTCACCAAGTGGGCAAAGTGGTCCTCGCCCTGGAGGCGCCTTTCCTGAGACCCCGTTTTGCGGGGCTGGAATAGACGCTGTTGGGGCCTGACGGTATGAAGAGGCGGTCCAATGAAGTTGTTTGTTCAGCCATGGCAATAAATCCGCGTATAGACGCCCTCAGATTCAGAATATTTGAGCTGTTGACTGCTCTTTCCATTGTCATGCTTTTCTCCTGTGCACAGTATCCCGACATCCTTGGAAAGTGGAAAGAGTCGGGCAAACCATCAAGTTTGGAATTCCGGCAAGACGGAACTTTCAGGGCTGTCGACGATATGGGAATGGTTGTAGTTGGCAAATATACCCTAAAGACCAACGGCAGGATCCGATTGGAAATCCAACACCAAGACGCCTCCACGGAAATTATCACAGGGACCCTCTTCGGGCGAGAGAATGAGCTGATTTTAGCCTTTGATGGAGATAAAGAAGCGATGAGGTATAAAAGAGCCAAAGATTAATTGGCGCAGCATTCCAAGACAAGCAAAGCTTTGGGAATACAGGGGGACGTTCCTCAGATTATAAGTTTCCTATTTCGTAATTATTTTTGATAGCTATCTCACGTCCGCGCGCAACCGAAAGGCTGATTGCTGGATGTGAA
>JAFGDM010000320.1 GCA_016932115.1 Deltaproteobacteria bacterium
CGGACCCGATCGCGTCACTGTGGCGATCGATGCGGCAGTGAACAATCTCATGCCTTCAGGATACGAAGTCTATATCGACGGGGGCCGAACGGCAACAGGAGCGGATGCCGTGGAATGGGCAAAAAAGGTTGACGGCTACGGTGTTGCCACGATCCTCCCCACAAGCAAAACGACTGACGGCGTGAAAAGCGGCTACGATCTCCCCCTGATCCGGAAGATCAAGGCCGCCGCCTCTGCAGAGGTCGTGGCTTCAGGAGGCGCCGGAAAACCGGAGCATTTCTTCGACGCCGTTGAGGCAGGCGCAACGATCCTCCTGGCAGCCTCCGTTTTCCACTTCAACATCATCTCTATCCACGACCTCAAGCAGTACCTTAAAAAACGAGGCGTCCCTGTCCTCTAGAATAAAGGGGGGACGACCTTAAATAGTTAAATAATTTGACATAAGGTATATATCGGAGTATGTGATAGGCATGCCTAGGGTAGCCCGATTAGATACTCCCGGCCTCCTGCATCATGTGATGATCAGAGGAATAGAACGCCGGAAGATATTCAATGATGATAAGGATCGCGAAAACTTCATCAAACGGCTATCTATTCTCCTGCCTGAGACCAAGACCCAATGCTACGGGTGGTCATTTTTATCCAATCACGCCCATTTTTTGTTCAGAAGCGGTCCTGCAGGAATTGCTGCTCTGATGAGGAGATTGCTTACCGGATATGCGGTATCTTATAACAAGAGGCACAGGCGGCACGGACAGCTTTTCCAAAACAGGTATAAGTCCATCGTGTGCCAGGAAGATACCTATTTGCAGGAGTTGGTCCGTTATATTCATCTGAATCCATTGAGGGCAAAAGTTGTGGTTTCTTTGGAGGAACTCGATCGATATTCTTATTGTGGGCATAGCGCCTTGATGGGAAAGAGAAAGAGGGAATGGCAAGATGTTGACTATGTTTTAAGTTTTTTTGGAACAAGGGTTGGTGAAGCGACAAAGGGCTATGTCTCCTATGTTAAAGAGGGCATTCCCTTGGGGAGGAGGCCTGAGTTGATAGGAGGCGGTTTGATAAGAAGCCTTGGTGGTTGGGATGCAGTCAAAAAGGTGAGGCTGAGCGGACAGGACCGCATCAAGAGCGACCAACGAATATTAGGGGAGAGCGATTTTGTGTGTGATGTACTTTCCGAATCGGAAGAGCAATTTTCCCGGAAATATAGACTTAAGAGCCTGGGTTATGATTTTGAAAAGGTTGTTGAGAGGGTCTCGATAATATTCCAGGTGGAAAAGGAATACGTAACCGGAAGAGGGAGGCACAAGGACCGGGTCCGGGCCAGGGATTTACTCTGCTATTGGACTGTGGTGGAATTGGGGATGTCTATGGTGGATTTGGCGAGGAAATTTGATGTGACGCCTGCCGCTGTCAGTTATGCAATTCAGCGAGGAGAGAAAATGGCAAAGCAACGAGGTTACCAGTTGGAAACTTGATTTATTTGAATACTTAAGGTCGTCCCCCTTTTTGCTTTAGGCAGAAAAAAAAGGGTTGACGATGAAATAAACCGCAAGTCCTGCAATCACAGCTCCTGCCCCCTTTCGGAACCAACTTCCGGCCCCCTGCCACCGGTCGTTGTCCAGGACTTTTTTCACGGCTGCCGTGGAACTCCCGGCGATGACGATGGGAATGCAGTGCCCGAGAGCAAAGAGAAAAATATAGAGGATTCCCGTCGCCACCTTCTCTTGAATGGTAATAACGGCCAGAATAGGCGCTATAAACCCGAAGGTGCAGGACCCGGAAACAACACCGTAGGCAAGCCCCAGCCCGAGAGCGCCCAGAAGGCCGCGCAGGTTCAGGCGGTAGAGGAAATTCCCGGACATGGAGCACTTCTCGACCCCGAACATGCCCAGGGCGACCCAGATCAAAACCAGGCCGACCAGTACCTGCCAGTAAGAACCCACGTCACCGAGCATGCGGCCCAAAAGGGCGCAGATGATTCCAACAAGGGCGATGGTGGTAAAGAGGCCTACGGTGAAAGCCACCGAGTAGTGAAGCGCCTCCCGTGGCTTCAGGACCCTCTCCTGCCCGCCCACATAAGCCACAATAAGGGGGATGGACGCAAGATGACAGGGACTGAAGAGGACGCTGATCATGCCCCACAACAAACAGCCCGCGGCGGCGATGATCGTCCCGCCCGCCATCCATTCGTTAACCGTCACAAAAAAAGCTTCAACCATTAAAAATCCCCCGTTTTGTATCACTTTGGATTATATGAAACTATGATGAGGATTACGGCTCTCTTTCTTTCGCTCCAAGGCCGCCGGAAGCGGCCAAGGCTCCCAGGCTGGTCTTTTCTACGGTTTATCTACGGGGGAGTTTTGCCCCCTCCCGCTGTTCCCCTCGCATTCGCTCGCGGCCAGGGGTTTCCCCCATATATAAACCGTGAAAAGACGGCGCCTTCCCACCAGTCGCTCAAGAAATAGAGCCATGATCCTCAGAGTTTTTTGAAACAGCCAAACTGATCCCCCGTTTTTATTTTTTCTAAACCACACCTACCTTCGCGAGATGCTCCATGAGCGCGGCTTTCGGCATAAAACCCTGGGTGCGGAAAACCTCCTTGCCGGTTCCGTCAAAAAAAACCAGGGTGGGAACCACCTGCACCCGGTATTCCCTGGAAAGATCCTGGTGTTTGTAGACGTCGATCACGATAACTTCGACTTCCCCGGTTTTTTCTTCCTTGATTTCCTTAAGGATCGGCCTCATCTGCCGGCAGGGGGTGCAGCTATTGGAGCCGAAATCGACCAGCACGGGCCTGCCGCTTTTGAGGGCGGTGAAAAATTCTTCCTTTGTGTTGGTGCCGTCGGTCGGCTTGGCTGCAAGGGCTTGCAGGCGCTCATGCGCGATCTCTATGTCGGCCTTGCTCCGGAGCTCTTCCACGAACTGCATGTACTCCTCTTCCTGTTTTCCACGGCGCAGCAGTTCCTCGATCCTGGGCGCGGCCTCCTCAAAGATCATGCCTCCCATCCTGCTTTTGTGGGTCTCATAAAAAGCTTCCACCTCGTCTTTTCCCACCGTTGGCGGATTGGGAAACTTCTTCTCGAAGAACTGCCGGATCACGTCCTCCTCGTTGCCCTCCCCGGCCTTGTCGAAACCCTGGTCGCGCACCTCTTGAAGCACGAGCGACCTCATGATCATCAAATCAAGAAACTTGGCCGGGTCTTCCTTGAACATGCCCCTCTCAGGTTCCCCGACCTTGTCCATCTCCCTTAGGAAATGCTCGATTGTAATCGCTTGCCCGTTCACTTTCGCAAGCGCCGTGGCGCCTCCTCTTTTGCCGTAATAAAGAAAAAGAGCGGCAACCGCCGCAACCACGAGCAGCGCCCCTATGATGATAAGACCTTTTCTTCCCACCTTTCTTCCCTCCATTCGACGCTTCCGGTGTGTTGTTTTCCCGATTCGAGACTATGAATCATACTTGACAATTTTGCTATGCTAACACATCCCGTTTCAGGAATTCAAGGATTTGTGTAACAATTTAGCTGCTTGTCAAATCGCAACCATCCGGGCCGCCGGCTCCAGCGTTTCAAATAGCTAAATTGTTACGGATTTCTGAGATTTGAGCTCATCAGGGTTCCCGCAGTTTTTCCGCTTTAACTGCGCTGACCTTGAATTCGGGGATTTTTGCGATGGGATCAAAGGCTGGATTGGTGAGCACATTGGCCGGGTTTTCGCCGAAATGAATGGGGAGAAAAAAGACTCCCGGTTCCACGGTATGGGTTAGTCTTGCGGGGGCTTCCATCCTCCCCCGTCTCGAAGACAAGACCACGATGTCCCCCTCGGTAATGTTCAGGTCTCTTGCATCCGCCGGGTGGATCTCCACGTAGCCGCCCACCTGCTCAGCATCCAGGTGGGGGCTGACCCTCGTCATGGTTCCCGTGTGGTAGTGGGCGAACATTCTTCCTGTGGTGAGAAAGTAGGGATACTCCTCGTCCGGCAATTCGGCGGGGTCGAGATAGGCGATCCCATGAAACTTGGCCTTTCCGTTAACTCGAAGGAAACGCTCTTTGTAAAGGTAAGGAGTTCCCGGGTGTGAAGGTTCGGGGCAGGGCCACGTCAGCCCATCCAGGCCGAGCCTTTCATAGCTCATCCCGGCATAGCTCGGGGTCAGGGCGCTCATCTCGTTAAAAACAGCCTTAGCCGATTCATAGGACATGGGGTACCCCATGGCGTTCGAGAGCTTCATGATGATCTCCCAGTCGGGAAGGGCATTGCCCATCGGTTCAACGGCCTTGCGAAATCTCATACAGCGCCGCTCCGAGTTGGTGAAGGTGCCTTCCCTCTCGGCTACGGATGCGGCGGGAAAGACCACATCGGCGATCTGGGCTGTTTCAGATAAAAATAGCTCCTGGACAACCAGAAGGTCGAGCCTACGTATGGCCGCGTCGAGATGCTTCCAGTCCGGGTCGCTGAGTTTGGGGTTCTCACCTATAACGTAGAGGGCCTTGAGACGGCCCTCCTCCATTGCCGGAACCATCTCCGTGATGGTGTATCCGACACGATCGGAAAGTTTGCGGCCCCAGGCCTTTGAGAATTTTTCATTGGACCCGGGGTCGTTCACGCTCTGATATCCCGGAAAAACGTTGGGGAGCCCCCCCATGTCGCAGGCCCCCTGAACGTTGTTCTGCCCTCTCAGGGGATTGACGCCCCCTCCTTGAACAGCAAGGTTTCCGCACAGGAGCGCAAGATTGCAGCAGGACTTGACATTGTCCACACCGGTGGAGTGCTGGGTGATGCCCATGGCGTAGAGGAGGGAGGCGGGCCGGTTCAAGGCATAGAGCTCGGCGATCCGCTCGATCTTCCCGGGATCAACGCCGGTGATCGCAGACACCCTCTGCGGTGTATACTCCGAAACCGTCCTTTCCAGTTCCTCATAGCCCTCCGTCCTCTTCTCAATAAATTCCTTTGCCTGCCAGCCGTTCTTGACGATCACGTGCATGATGCCGTTCAAAAGGGCGACATCGCTTCCAAGACGATGATTGACGGCGATGTCGGCAAAGCGGCCAAGCTGAATTTTCCGGGGGTCGGCCACGATCAGCTTGGCGCCCTTCTCCTTACCCCTGTAAATACGTCTCGCGATGAGGGGGTGGCACTCCGTCGTGTTCGAGCCGATGACGAAAATGCACCGTGAATCCTCGATTTCCGCAATGGAGTTGGTCATGGCTCCGCTTCCGAAAGCGGCGGCAAGACCTGCCACCGTGGAGGCGTGTCAGAGCCGGGCGCAATGGTCCACATTGTTGGTGCCGATCACGACCCGAGCGAACTTCTGGGCCAGGTAGTTTTCCTCGTTGCTCATTTTGGCCGAGACGAGAACCCCTACACTGTCCGGGCCGTGTTCCCGAACGATGCTCCTGAGCCTGTCCGCAGTAAACCCGATGGCCTCCTCCCATGTGCATTTCCGGAACCGGCCGTCTTTCTTGAGCAGGGGTGATTTCAACCGGATGAAACTATTCACGTATTCGTGGAGGTTCCAGCCCTTGATACACAGTTTTCCCTCGTTCACGGGATGGGTTTTCATGGGGAGGGTCCCCATGAGCCTTCCGTCCACCACCAGGAATAGAACGCCGCAGCCGGTGCCGCAATAGGAACAAATCGAGGGAACAATCCTGCAATTCATTCTTCCGGCCTCCAAATCATGGAATAAAATTTTAACTGGTTGATCTCACAGGGGTTCGGGCATCATCTCCGTCCCCAGCACCTGGAAAGGCGACTGACCGGGGCTCGTGCCCGTCTCGTAGCCGAACACCTCCTTGACGATTTCGTTGACCTTTCCGTAGAGGAGCCTGAGGGGGATTTCAGCTGGACAGGCGTCCTCGCACAGCCCGCAATCGATGCACCGCCCTGCCATATGGACGGCTCTGACAAGGTGAAACAGAGGAACCTCCGGCGGCAGAGGCCCTGTCCCGATCAAATCAGGGTGCTCGAGGCTGCATTCCCTGCAGAAACAAACCGGACAGATGTTTCGGCACCCATAGCACTTGATGCACTTTTCAAACTCATACATCCAGCGGCTGAAACGACGTTCAGGCGCCAACGCCTCCAAGTCTTCCGTTTTCGCGCCGAACTCAAACCCCAGTTCCGTCTTGCAGGACCCCGAGACATGAGGCTCCAGGTACGAGCAGTCACTGTGCTCCTTGAGGTTCGAAGGGCAACAGGAGAGGCGTATCGTTTTTACCCTCCCCGCCTCCAGCTGATTCCACGTGGAGAGAACATTCAAAGCACGCTGATCGCACTCCCGCGCAAGGATGCCGAGGGTCGCTTCAGGATGAATTTTCAAGATTTCAAGGGCCAGTTTTTCCAGAGGGTACCGTGCAGGTCCCGTCACCAGGTCTTCAACTTCCTCGATGTTTTCCCTGCTGAAAGCAAAGGGCAAAGGATGGCCGTCCATCATGCGGTAGGCCAGGAACAAATCCACAACATCCTGATTGAGCATTTCCTTCACCTGATTTTTTACGTCATCATGCATGGCGTCTCTTTCGCCGAATCACAGAAGGGTTGGAAGGCAAGCGCACGCTCTTTCATCGGCGACGGTCCCATAGCCGCCACCTTCTCGGAAAAATCCGTGATCACCCGGACAAAGCGCTGTGCTTCGGCGGAGGAAATCCATGCCAGGTGCAGGCGTCCCTCCAAGCCCACGAAGGACAGCAGTCGTTGCACAAAGGTGACTCTCTTCCCGGTCATGTAATTACCGTACAGGTAATGGCAGTCTCCGGGGTGTCAGCCGCCCACCAGCACACCGTCGGCCCCGGATTGAAAAGCCTTCAGGATGTGGTGAGGCGAGATCGTGGCCGAACACATGACCCGTATGACACGGAGACCGGCAGGGTACTGGAGCCGGCTCACCCCGGCCAGGTCCGCGGCGCCGTAAGCGCACCAGTTGCACAGAAAGCCGATGATCTTCGGTTCGAAAGGCTTTTCCACCATGGGCCCCTCCTCAAGCACATAGATCAGCCGGCAAAGGCTGCATGGATCTGAGCGTAGATCTCGCGGTGATCAAAGCCCATCAGGACGATCGCCTCAGAAGGACAGGCGGCCGCACATGCGCCGCACCCTTTGCAGAGAGCTTCGTTCACAACAGCCGCGCCGGTCTCCTGATGCGGTGCGATGGCGCCGTAGGGGCAAACCTGGACACAGCCAAGGCACCCGGAACAGCGCTCCGGGATCACTCTTGAGGTGACCCCGCTGATGCGGATCCGGTCCTTGCTCAGGAGCGTCAGCCCTCTGGACACGGCGGCCAGGGCCTGGGCGATGCTTTCATCCACCGGTTTCGGATAATGGGCCATGCCGCAAAGGAAAAGCCCGTCTGTTGCAAATTCAGAAGGGGCAAGCTTGGCATGGGCCTCTACCAGGAACCCGTTTTCGTTCACAGGCACCTTGAAGAGTTTGGCCGGCCCTTCATCCCTGTATGGAACGACGGCTGTGGCAAGCACCAGGAGATCGACTCCGAAAGAGAGCGGCCTGTCGAGGATCGGATCAAAAACCCGTACCTCCAGCCCGTCCTCTTGGGCCAGCACCTGGGGGTTCCCCCCCCAGGTGTAGCGGATAAAGGATACCCCCTTTCCCCGAGCTTTTCGATAAAGCGACTCCCGTTCGCCATAGGTTCTGATATCCCGATAAAGCACGTAAATGTTCATATCCGGATTGAGCTCTTTCAGATGAAGGGCGGCGCTCATGGTGTGTGTGCAACAGACCCGCGAACAGTAAGGCCGCTTCGGCTCCCTGGAGCCCACGCACTGGATGAAGGCCGCGGAACGCAGGCCCGACAGTGAAGGGTCCTTATCGATGAATCTCCTGTCCAGTTCAAGTTGGGTCATGACCCTGGGATCATTCCCGTACAGGTATTCATCGGGCTTGTATTCCTGAGCGCCCGTCGCGATTACGGCAATGCCGTGACCCACGGTGATCTCCCGGTCCCCGGACTTGAGAACCGATTCAAAGTTGCCGACAAACCCTTCGACCCGGCAGATTTCAGTGCTCAAATGTACTTCGACCCGGGGGTCGGCTTCTACGGATTGAATCAGCGCATCCAGGCTCCGCCGGATGTCCTCGCCTTGCCATGTCGTGAAAAGGGATCGCGCTTGCCCCCCCAATAAGCCCTTTCTTTCAACCAAGACGACCTCATAGCCGTGCGCTGAAAGACTTTTTGCCGCGACCATGCCTGCGAGGCCTCCGCCCAGAACCAAGGCTTTCGGGTTCACGGCCACTTCCGGTTCCGAGAGCGGAGTGATGAGGCCCGCCTTGGCGACCGCCATGCGAACAAGGTCCTTGGCCTTTTCCGTTGCCGCCTCCGGATTGTTCCCGTGAACCCAGGAATCCTGGTTTCGGATGTTGGCCATTTCAAGAAGGTATTTGTTCAAGCCGGCCCGGATCAGGGTTTCCTGAAAAAGGCCCTCATGGGTTCTCGGGGTGCAGGCCGCCACCACAATGCGGTTAAGACTCTCATGTTTGATAACGTCCCGCATTTTTTCCTGCGTGTCCTGAGAGCACGTGAAGAGGTTCTCCTCGACATAGGTCACCCCGGGTAATGTCCGTGCATAGGCCGCGACCTGCGGCACGTTGATCACGCCCCCGATATTGGTCCCGCAGTGGCAGACAAACACGCCGATCCTCGGGGCCTCCCCTCGAACATTGATCTCCAAAGGTTGAAGCGGACGCTTGGTGCGGCTGTGGCGAACGGACACCAAGCCTTCCGTTGCCGCAGAGGCGGCGGCGCCCGCTTCGATGACCGATTGAGGAATGTCCTTTGGACCCTGAAAAGAGCCACAGACATAGATCCCCTTTCTGGAGCTTCTCACGGGGTGGAATGAGTCGGTCATGCAGAAGCCGCCTTCCGTGAGTTCAATGCCCAGGTGTTCGGCAAGTTTCAGCGTCTCAGGCCGTGTTTCCAATCCCACGGATAGGACCACCATATGGAATTCCTCTTCGACGCGGCGGCCCTCCTTGTTCACATAGGCAACGCTCAGATCGTCCTTTCCTGCGACCGGACTAACCGTTTCGACACGATTCCGAATAAACCGGACCCCGTGCTTCTCCCCGGCAGTCTCGTAGAATCTCTCGAAGTCCTTGCCGTGGGTTCGCAGGTCGATATAAAAAATCGCCGTATCCAGATCGCCTCCCGCATGTTCCTTGGCGACCACGGCCTCCTTGATGGCATACATGCAACAAACAGAGGAACAGTAGGCGTTGCCCGCGCGATGGGGGTCCCTCGACCCCACGCATTGGAGCCAGGCAATGCTCTGCGGGGTTTTCCGGTCGGAAGGCCGAACAAGATGACCCTGAAACGGTCCTGTGGCGCTCAGGATCCTTTCAAATTCCAGGCTGGTCACCACATTGGGTAACTGCCCATACCCATAAGAACCCAATTTGCCCGGATCAAAGACGCCGCTCCCGGGGGCAAGAATGATGGACCCGGTGCGGATCACCCTTGTTTGCTCTCTTTGTTCGAAATCAACGGCCTGGGATGGGCAGAATTTCTCGCAGGCTCGGCACTTGCCTTTCCGGAAGTAGATGCAATTGTCAGGGTCGATGGCATACTTGAGAGGCACGGCCTGGGCGTATCGGACATAAGCCGCTTTGCGGGTGCTGAGCCCTGCGTTGTACTCGTCTTTCACTTTCTTTGGACACTTCTCCGCGCAGGTGCCGCAGGCAATGCATCGCGCCATGTCCACGTAACGAGGACGGGTAAGGACCTTGACCCTGAAATCTCCGGCCTCCCCATCCACTGCGATGACTTCGGACAGGGTCAGGAGTTCGATGTTGAGATGCCGGCCGACCTCGACCAGTTTCGGCGCGAGGATTCACATGGCGCAGTCATTGGTGGGAAATGTCTTGTCCAATTGAGACATGGCGCCGCCTATGGCCGGTGAACTCTCAACGAGGTACACATAGAACCCCGAATCCGCCATGTCCAGCGCGGCCTGCATCCCCGCGATTCCGCCCCCCACCACCAGGACGGAGCCGTACAAATCTTTTTTTGAAGGGTTAGGCTTCATCCTGCGACCCCCCATTCCGTTCCATTACCAAGCCTCACGCTCAAGACGCTTGTAGATGAACATGAGCTGCTTTTGAGTCAGTTCACCGACATTTTCATTAATCCAGCGCAGGTCCCCAGACACAATGGCCGCCTTGGCTTCACTTGAAAGATGATAGTCCGTCAGAACCTCCGAGCCGGCCTGCATAAGGTCTCGCCAAAAATGCAAATCCTGAGAAGTCCGATCGAGCACACGAAGGACCTCGCGGCGCTGGATGAGCCGCTCCTCCTCGGTCTCGGGCGGTGCAACGCTCACGGCCGGAGCAGCCTCTTCTCTCGCCTTCGTCGCCTTGCCCACCGCTCCGATGAACTCATCCATGGTGAAGGGCTTCGGCAGGTAATCCAGGGCCCCCAGTTTCATGGAGTCCACAGCCGTGGGAACCGTCGCATATCCTGTGATGACGACGACCTGGGTTTCCGGGCTCGCCTCCTTCACAAACTTTATCACCTCCATCCCGTCCATATCAGGGAGTCTGAGGTCCGCTACCAGGAGGTCATAATGCATCTTTCCCAAGGAACCAAGAGCCCTCAGACCGGTATCGGCCAGGTCCACGTCATAGCCTTGTTTTGAGAGCACCATCTTGAGACCTTGGGCCAGACTGGGCTCGTCCTCCATAATGAGCACGCTGGGCCGCCCAGGGCTTTCCTCTCTTGCAACCTGCTCAGCCCGCCTATGAGGCCACACATCCTTGCGGGCGTAAGAAATATCCGGCTCCTGTTTCAGGTACAGCTCCTTGCCTCCCTTTAGGGCCTTTTCCACCGCCTTTTTAAACTCATCGTCCCAGAAGGGTTTCGGCAGGTAGTCGGTCACTCCAAGCTTCATCGCATCCACGGCCGATGAAACGGATGGATAACCGGTGATCACGATCGTCTTGGTTTCCGGCCGCTTCTCTCTCACTTCACGGATGATGTCCATGCCGTCCATGTCCGGCAGCCTCAGATCCGCCACGAGGAGGTCGAATCCTTTATTCCTTAGAGCATCCATTGCGCTGTGACCTGTGGAGGCGGTGTCCACGTGATAGCCTTCTTTCTCCAGGATCATCCGGAGACCCTTGGCCAGGCTCGTTTCATCTTCCATGACGAGGATTTCCGGCGTCTTTGTCCTGACTTGTTCTTGAATTTGTTCCATGACCGTGCCCCCCTTTTCCTTGATTTGAGCGAACCCTTTTTGCCCCTTTGTCCTCAGCAATAAGCAATATCGGGGCCATGGCAAAAACGGGGGAACCCAAGGGTAATGGTAAATTTTCAATCGTGTTTTTAAAGGGTTATCGCCAAAAGGCCGGAACGGCCGGACTTGCGGGAGCTGTCAACCGTATAGGACACGATACGGCTCATGGCGAAGGAAAGGGTTAAGATCTTGTTTCTGCGGGAAAAGTCCGCCGTATACACCCGCCATACGGTTGGCAAGGACATTATTCGGCCGACTTTTTCTTCTTAGCTCCCCAACCGGCCTCTATTCCGTGCCTCTTCATGAGAGCCGAGAAATTGGACCTTTGCATTCCTGTTTTGGCTGCGGCACGGGTGATGTTCCCGCCCGACTCCTCCAGGGCCTGCATCAGGAAGGCCTTTTCCATGTCGCCGAAGGCATGTTTCAAAATTAGTTTCTTTGCTCTCTTCGCCACTTTCAGGGCCTCCATGGTTGTCGGGACCTTTTCCACTTCTAAAGACCGCCCTGCGTGAAGCTGATGCATCAGATCGAGGAAATTCAAGACTCCCCGGTCGGCCATGATCACGAGCCGTTCCACCACGTTCTTGAGCTCCCTCACATTACCCGGCCACGGGTGATTTATCAGCACCTCGAGAGCATCATCGGTAAAGCCGTGAAGCCTCTTGCCTGTCTTCCGACAAAAGAACCGCATGAAGTGATACGCAAGTTTCGGGATGTCTTCTTTTCTTTCCCTGAGCGGAGGCAGACAAACGGGAAAAACATTGAGGCGATAGTAAAGGTCTTCCCTGAAGGTCCCTTCTTTCACCATTCGGCCCAGGTCCTTGTTCGTCGCCGCAATGATTCTCACCTCGGTAGTGGAGATCCGGTCCGACCCGACAGGCTTGTACTCTTTTGTTTCAAGAACCCGCAGAAGCTTGGCCTGCAACTCCGGTCCCAGGTTTGCAACGTCATCCAGAAAAAGGGTCCCTTTTCCGGCCGCGGCGAAAATCCCGGCTTTGTCCTGCACGGCGCCCGTAAAAGCGCCCTTCACATGCCCGAACAGCTCGCTTTCGAGTAGCCCCGGGGCCAGCGTGCTGCAGTCGATGGAAACGAACGGTTTTCGAGATCGCTCGCTGCAATTGTGGATGGCTCTGGAGAAAAGCTCTTTACCCGTGCCGCTCTCCCCATAGATCAGGACTGTGCTGTCCGTGGGAGCCACCCTTCGGATAGCGTCGAAAATTTCGAAAATTTTCGGGCTCTCGCCGACGATGTTTTCAAAACTGTAACGATCCAGAAGCTCCTTGCGGAGGTAAAGGTTCTCCTCCATAAGGCGCTTTTTCTCAGCCCCCCTTTCCACCGCAAGGACAAGCTGGTCGTCGTCGAAGGGCTTGGACAGGTAATCAAGGGCCCCCAGTTTCATGGATTCCACCGCATTGCGGACAGTGGAGTAACCTGTCATCACCACTATGTGTTCTCCAGCCTTCTCTTTCTGAACCCTCCTTAGGATCTCCATTCCGTCTATGTCCGGAAGCTTTATGTCCAGAAGGGTCACATCATAGGTGCCGGCAAGGATCGCTTCAAGACCCTCTTTCCCGGACATCCGGACATCGACAATGTGCCCCCTTTTTACAAGCACGCTTCGGCAGGCTTCGCAGATGGAGCGCTCGTCATCGATGACAAGGGTTCGGATCGGTTCCATACGCTTCAGGCCCCGCCTTCCACACAGGGTAACCACACGACCATGCGGGTCCCCTGACCCAGTTCCGAAAAAACGTCGATTCGACCCTGGTGCTTCTCAACGATCCCGAAGTTCACCGGAAGCCCGAGGCCCGTCCCCTTCGGCTTGGAGGAAAAAAAAGGTTCAAAGATTCTGTCCTTGTACTCGTCGGAAATGCCGATGCCGTTGTCCTCGATCTCAATCACCAGCCCTCTCCCATCCTCGTCCTCGGATGTCCTGATGGTGACGGAACCTTCCCCCGGAATCGCCTCCATGGCATTGACCAGGAAGTTGATGAAGACCTGTTCCATCTGGTTCACATCAAGCGGGATTTCCGGGAGATTGTCGGAGAGGTCTTTTTCGACGCAAATGCGGCGAAGCCTAAACTCGTTTTCCAGGATGGTCAGGGCCTTCTCGATAATCTTGTTCACATTGACCGGCACCTTCCTCGATTCCTTCTCCCTGGAGAATTCCAGAAGCTCCTGGATGATGCCGCGACATCGGACCGTCTCGTGAACGATGATCTCCAAACCTTCTTTGTGGGGACTCTCCGGGGGGACCTCTTTTAGCATGCTGGTGCCGTAAAGAAGAATCGCTGCAAGGGGATTGTTGATTTCGTGGGCGATACCGGCGGCCAGTCTGCCGAGGCTGGACAGTTTTTCGGTCTTTACGGCAAGCTGATGGTAATCGACGCGCTGTCTTTCAATCAGCATGGCCTTGTCGATCACATAGGCGCACTCCTCGGCGATGGCCTCGGCAAATTCCAGTTCCTCACGGGAAAACTCCCGGGTCTCCGGGAAAAAAACGCGAATCAGACCGACCACATCATCGGCGAGGATAAGAGGCAGATCCAGCATCATTTTAATCCCCTCTTCCCGGGCCTCCCTGGGATACTGGACCCGGGGATCCGTTTCAACATTGCTGATGATGATCGCACCCTTTTCATGAATTTTCCCCACGTAGAGCGTTTTCCTGATCACATGCCCTTTGGTGAGGTATTTTTCACTCAGCCCGTAGGCGGCATTGAGCTCAAATTCATCCGTCCGCAGATTGAGGATTCTCAAAATGGAACCCATGGCGTGAAGGGCTTCCGCCGTGCCCCTCACCACGAGGTCGAGCACTTCACCGACGCTTGTGCTGGTGTGGACTGATTTGCTGACGCTCCTGAAAATTCGGAAGAGCGTTTCGATGTCGGCTTTCCTTTCCATCATAAGCCTCCTCAATGTTCCTGCAAAATATCACGCCCCCAGTCAGGCAAATTGAAACCCTTTGAAGGAAGCATAAAAAAACCCTGCTTCCACAAAGGACAACAGGGTGTTACGGGATCCTGAGCCATGGCTGATCCACTTCCTAAAAGGTTTAGCCGCCTGCCCTCGGATAGTTATTTCCCGCCGCTTTTGCCGCTACGAGACGGACGGAAAGACGCACTCTTTTTTTATGTTACCAAGCCCCTTCTTCAAAATCAAGAAGAACATCGAGGCGCCCGCCTTTGCCACACCGTATTATTTTTATTTTTGAGTTTTGAAAGGGACCCCCATGCCCGAAGCCGGAATCGAAGAGTTTCAAAAAGCCCAAGTGTTACCAATTTTCTAAGAGATAATCTCTCAGGTTTGAAAAGTTAGAATCTAACAACGCAAGAGCTTACGAAAATCCGGACAGAGGAATCTGCTCAGGATGCGATCATGCCCTGATCTGTCATTTGCGCCGTAAGA
>JAFGDM010000321.1 GCA_016932115.1 Deltaproteobacteria bacterium
AACATGGCAATGTGGCTTCTTCGTTTTTGAGTTTTAAGAGGAACCCCCATGCTCGGAGCAACCGGCTTCAGCATTTCAAACATCTAAATTGTTACGAAATCACAAGGTGAAGGGCACCTCATAATTAGCGGCCCCGTACACGGTGCATGGACTTGGTGACGACAGACAGAAGGGTTGAGCCCAGAGAGCGGGTCGACGACGGGTACTTCAGCGTTGAGTTTATCGTCGCGGGTACGGAGAACATCTATCAGTTCCGGGTTAGGGATCTTTCAGCCCACGGGATGTGTGTTTTAGTAAAGAAGGATTCCGAACTGCTGGGGCACCTCAAAGTGGGGCAGACTTGGAAGATGAAATATTGCCGTGATGACGGAGCTGAGCCGGCTGATTACCTGACCACCGAGATACGCCATATTACAAAGGAAGAATCCGGCCGCTATAAGGATCATTATCTGATCGGTTTGTGCATCCTCGGAAGCCGGCCCAAGAATTAACCCCCCGTCCTTATAATCAGGAAACTTTATCTCCCGGAAGCAGATCACCCTCGAAGGTGACAACACCGAGACGCCCTTCGCCTGTGCCGGCAAGGATCATCCCCTCGGAGACTCCGAATTTCATCTGACGGGGTTTCAGGTTTGCTACCACCAGGACCGTTCTGCCTAGCAGTTTCTCCGGTTCCGGATAAAATGCGCGGATACCCGCAAAGATTTGGCGGGTGCGGCCTTCTCCAATATCCACGCCCAGCTTCAATAATTTGTCTGCACCTTTCACAAGGCTCGCCTCGCGAACCACGCCTACACGCAGGTCAAGCTTGGAAAAATCTTCTATTGTGGCGGTAGTTTCAACCGGGGGCGCCTGCGTTTTTTGCCGGGCGGTTGCGGTTTCCTGCTCCGTCCGCCGGATCTTGGCCCACTCGTCGCGGAGGGTGACTGTGCGATTGAAGACCGATTTTCCCGGTTCCGAATCCTTTGTGTCGACACAAAAGTAACCCAGTCTTTCGAACTGATAATGACTTCCGCGCGATGCACCGGCCAGGCTCGGCTCCAATTTGCACGACCTCAGGATTTCAAGCGATGTGGGATTCAGGCGGCTTTTGAAATCAAGGCCTTCTTCTTCCTGAGCGGGATCCGCTTTCGTAAACAGGTGCTCATAAAGACGAACTTCGGCAGGGACCGCATGGCCGGCGGAAACCCAGTGAAGGGTCGCCATCACCTTGCGACGATCGGGAGAGTCACCGCCCTTGGTCGCCGGATCATAGATACAATGAACTTCCACCACTTTTCCTGTGATGTCGTCTTTAACAACACCCACGCATTTAACAAAATAGGCGTATCTCAAGCGCACTTCCCTACCGGGGGCGAGACGGTAAAATTTCTTCGGCGGGGCTTCCAGAAAATCTTCTTGCTCAATATAAAGCACCTTTGAAAAGGGGACTTTGCGCGTGCCCCCTGCCGGATCTTCGGGGTTATTCATGGCATCGAGTTCTTCCACCTGTCCATCAGGGTAGTTGTCGATCACGAGCCGCAGAGGACGCAAGACGGCCATGACCCGCAATGCTTTCTTATTTAAGTCTTCCCGTAAGCAGTGTTCTAGAAGAGCTGTGTCTACCATGCTGTCACGCTTTGCGACGCCGATTCGTTCGCAAAAATTGCGAACGGACTCGGCCGTGTATCCGCGGCGGCGTAAACCTGACAGGGTCGGCATGCGGGGGTCGTCCCAACCTGTCACATGTCCTTCTCTGACAAGCTCCAGAAGCTTGCGCTTGCTCATGACCGTGTGGCTCAGGTTCAGGCGGGCGAATTCGATCTGCCGGGGATGGTAGATCTCGATCTCGTCGAGGAACCAGTCGTAGAGAGGCCGGTGGTCCTCGAATTCCAGGGTGCAGATGGAGTGGGTGATTCCTTCAATGGAGTCGCACTGGCCGTGGGCGAAATCGTACATCGGGTAGATACACCAACGGTTACCGGTTCGGTGATGTTGTGCATGAAGGATTCGGTACATGACCGGATCCCTCATGTTTAGATTCGATGAGGCCATGTCGATTCTAGCCCGCAGGACCCTGGAACCGTCGGGGAATTCGCCGGCCCGCATACGTTCAAAAAGGTCCAGATTCTCATTGACGCTCCGATTGCGATAGGGGCTCTCCCTGCCCGCCAGGGTGAGTGTTCCCCTGGACTCCCGGATTTGCTCGGCATTCTGGTCATCCACGTAGGCTTTGCCTTTTCCGATCAGCTTCACCGCGAATAGGTAGAGTTTTTCAAAATAATCCGATGCGTAGAACTCCCGATCGGCCCAGTCAAACCCTAACCATCTTACGTCCTCCTTGATGGAATCCACATACTCAACCTCTTCCCTGCTTGGGTTCGTATCGTCGAATCGGAGATTGCAGAGCCCTCCGAACTCGGCGGCTAAAGTGAAGTTTAGGCAGATCGATTTCGCGTGTCCGATGTGCAGGTAACCGTTGGGTTCCGGCGGGAACCGGGTATGGACGCGTCCGGCGTATTTGTTGGTTTTGAGATCCTCCAGGATCAACCCCTTGATGAAACTGACCGGGGAGGTCGGTTCTTTTTCCGGCATGGCAAAGGGCTCCCTTCCATGAACGTTTTGATTGCCGCAAGCTTCGAATACATTGGGCTTGGACGGTCTTATCTTCACACTCCACTGCGGCGGGTGTCATTATAGGAGGAGAAGAAAACTTTGCAAGCCTGTTCGGGCAAGAGCGGTTGTGGGAAAACACCCGGTCATTTTCCGCTGTTGCTGCTAAAATGATGTGAGGTGAGAAGCTGTTTCTTGATTTGGTGAAGGCTGTTAGATAAAGAGACTTTGTAAATGTGGGGGTTGATAAATCTTTTGGTTTCCTCCTCCAGGCTCTCCAGCTCCTCCTCTGCGTGATTCTTGATCTCCTTGAGAGGAGGAGGATCATAAACCTGTTTTCCTTCTTTGTAAATGGGAACCATGATCTCCTTGGCATAGTAAGGAGGTTTGTAGGTTTTTTTCAGGTAATCGTACATGGGATGGTGGGCGATCACGGGAACAGCTTCAGGCACGGGTTCGTTCGCTTCGGTGAGAAGATCTCCCATCATGCGGCCTCTCATATTGTAAAACCTGATGATCTTTTTGACTCCCGGATTGGTCACCTTTTCAGGGTTCTGCGAGATTTTGATCTTGGGGATCAGTTTTCCGTCTCCCCTGTCTGCGGCCATGAGTTTATAAACCACGCCCAGCGCAGGAGTCTGGTAGGATGTCATCAGCTTGGTTCCCACACACCATATGTCGATGCGCGCTCCTTGATCCCTTAGGGTCTCAATAAGCCACTCATCCAGATCGCTGCTGGCAAGGATCTTCACTTCCTGGAAACCGGCC
Organism: Deltaproteobacteria bacterium; assembly: GCA_016932115.1. Classification (GTDB taxonomy): domain Bacteria; phylum Desulfobacterota; class DSM-4660; order Desulfatiglandales; family HGW-15; genus JAFGDM01. Next base: position 3,361 of record JAFGDM010000321.1, read on the forward strand.
TTATCCAACATTTCACGGGCAACCTTGGAATAATAAGCCAGGTCCCCGCTGTCGATTCTGATGCCCTTGAGGGTTTTTCCGTGGCTGCGCATTTCTTCGGCCACGCGAATGGCATTTCGCACTCCGTCGGCTACATCGTAGGTGTCGACGAGAAAAACACAGTCGTCCGGAAAAACTTGGTAAAAGGTCCTGAAAGAGTCGATCTCTTGATCAAAACTCTCCACCCAGCTATGAGCGTGAGTCCCCCGCACAGGGATACCAAAGAGCATGCCGGCTTTTACGTTGGAAGTTCCCTCACATCCCCCGATGTACGCCGCTCTGGCCCCGTAGAGGGCCGCCTCTACACCATGGGCCCGGCGGGTTCCGAAATCCACCACCGGCGCGCTTCGGGTTGCAAGCTTCAGCCGGGCTGCCTTGGTGGCGATAAGGGTCTGATGTCCCACGATCGCCAGCATTGTCGTTTCAAGAATTTGAGCTTCGGCAATGGGCCCGGTCACCCTGACAAGCGGCTCATTGGGGAAAACGACCGTCCCTTCGGGGACGGCCCAGATGTCTCCGGTGAAACGAATCCCTTCGGCAAGGTTTGCCAGGGCCTGTTTCGAGAAAATTCCAAGATTTTTCAGGTATTCCAGGTCATCCGGATAAATCCGCAGGTTGTTGACGTAACGAATCACGCTTTCCAGGCCTGCAAAAACGCAAAAGCCGCCGCCGTCGGGATTCTGACGGTAGTAGAGGTCAAAACAGGCCTTTTGCCCGGCTTTGCTCGACAGATATCCGGCCGCCATGGTCAGCTCGTATAGGTCCGTGTCCAAGGTGTTGTTTCCGCTTTTCAAACAATCCATGGATCGGGTGCCGTCAAGAGTGGCCAGCACCTGGTCCGTGACGGTGTTCACCACCTCGACCTTCTCCATCATCTTCCCGGTTGAGGGATCTCTAAAAAGGGTGTCCATTTTTAAAATCCTTGTAAGA
>JAFGDM010000322.1 GCA_016932115.1 Deltaproteobacteria bacterium
ACCCCGCATGAAAGGAGAAATCTATGGCAGTGAAGAAGGCAGTCAAAAAGGTAGGAACGGTGAACAAAGCAATGACCAAAACCGCGATCACAGAGGAAATCGCCGACAACACGGGGCTGACGAAGAAACAGGTTTCAGAGGTTATTGACGAACTGGGCGTCTTGATTGAGCGGCATATCAAGAAGGGCGCTGTCGGACAGTTCAGCATTCCGGGGCTCATGAAAATCGAGGTCAGGCGCAAGCCGGCAACCAAGGCTCGAAAGGGCATCAATCCCTTTACGGGGGAGGAGACCATGTTCAAGGCCAAACCGGCCCGAAACATCGTCAAAATCCGGCCGCTGAAGAAGATGAAAGACATGGTGGGCTAAAAACGTGACATTCAATCGAGGAGGCCGGTTTGAGCACCCTGTAGGCTTCGACAAGCATCCTTTCTGGAGAATTCACAAAGCAGATAGTGGTCACCACTAGGGCATGATCGAGTGTTGTCCATAAGGGTGTTGCATGATATCAAAGTTTTCAGAGTGTTTAGACTGAAAGTTATACCCTAAGATGCCAATGGGAAAAGCCTTGGACACGGTCTGTAAGTTAAAAAGAGGGTTTTTCTCAGTGGCATCGATGCGCTCGGCAATAACCTTGCTGCATACTAGACTGTGGAACTTTGCGCCCCGGTTTTCGCGAACACCACAAATTTCTCTTTTCCCCAAGGTCATCACCCGAAACCTCCCCTGCGTAGTCATGCACCAAAAGGCACTTCATCTCAGACTTTGGCAGCCCCCTTGATAAGTCGCTGCACAATTTCCGGATCCAACAGTGTCGAGGTATCGCCCATATCGGATAGTTCATTGGCGGAAATCTTCCGCAGGAGTCGACGCATGATTTTGCCGCTGCGCGTCTTAGGCAGAGCTTCGGCCCACTGGATCCGCTCAGGTGTGGCGACGGGACCAATCATACGGCGCACCTGCTGCAAGATTTCTAAGCGTAAAGCTTCACTTGGGCTATGATTCGGCTTCAGGGTAATGAAAGCATAAATCGCCTGGCCTTTGATTTCATGGGGGTAACCCACTACGGCCGCTTCCGCCACGGCAGGATGAGCCGCAATGGCGCTTTCCACCTCTGCTGTGCCTAAACGGTGACCGCTCACATTGATCACGTCGTCCACCCTACCGGTGATCCAATAGTAGCCGTCCCCATCCCGACGCGCTCCGTCACCGGTGAAGTAATAGCCGGGATGATCAGAAAAGTAAGTTTTTTGAAAGCGCAGCGGGTCGTCATAAATCGTGCGAGCCAGGCCCGGCCATGGGCTTTTTATGCAAAGATAACCTTCCCCCGGTCCCACCACTTCTTGGCCCTGCTCGTTAAGAAGACATGGCTGTATGCCAAATAAAGGAACCGTTGCAGATCCCGGCTTGAGGTCAATGGCCCCCGGAAGGGGACTCAACAGAATGCCTCCGGTTTCGGTCTGCCACCAGGTATCCACGATGGGGCACATTCCCCGGCCTACGACGTCGTAGTACCATTGCCAGGTCTCCGGATCAATCGGTTCCCCCACAGAGCCCAGAAGACGAAGACTGCTTATATCACGCCTACGGACCAATTCCTTTCCCTCCCTGCGGAGCGCACGGATGGCCGTAGGCGCAGTGTAAAAGATGCTGATGCGATATTTTTCCACTACGTCCCAAAAGCGGTCATAGGCCGGGTAGCTCGGAACCCCCTCGAACATTAGGCTGCTGGCACCCGCTGCGAGCGGTCCGTAGACCAGATAGCTATGACCCGTTATCCAGCCGATATCGGCCGTGCACCAAAAAGCGTCTTCATCCTTGTAATCGAATACGTCCAGAAAAGTGCTCATCGCATAAAGGAGATAGCCCGCTGTTGTGTGGACCAAACCCTTGGGTTTGCCAGTGCTGCCCGAAGTGTAGAGAATGAAGAACGGATCTTCGGCGTCCATCCATTCCGGAGGGCAAAAAGGTTTGAGATCTGAAGCCCTCATCTCCCGGTGGTACCAGAGATCGCGGCCCGGCTTCATTGGCACCTCCCAACGGGTGCGGCGGACCACAAGGACCTTCTCCACCGAAGGACAGTGATCTAACGCCATATCCGCGTTGTGCTTGAGGGTTACAACCCGTCCTGAACGGAACCCCCCATCACCGGTGATAAGAAGCCGGCTCCGGCAGTCCCTAATTCGGTCGGCCAGAGACTCGGCGCTGAACCCCCCAAAAACCACACTGTGGACAGCTCCGATTCGCGCGCACGCAAGCATGGAAATAACCAGATGAGGAATCATAGGAAGATACAGAGTAACCCGGTCCCCCTTTCGTACCCCAAGCTTCTTCAGCACCTGAGCAAGCTTGTTGACTTCGTAAAAAAGATCCTGGTAGGTGAAAGTGCGGCTGTCGCCGATCCGTTCTCCCTCAAAAATAGCGGAATCATTATATGACTCTCGTAGTGAGTTACCACTTCTTCCATTCTAACAACCATCTGGAGGTAGCGCTCGTCATTGAGGGCCTTTGCGACGGAAGCCAGGTCCGGGGCAAGCGCTTCAGAGACTACCTGACGGCCGGACCCGATCATGAGATGCCACCCCCCGGTGACCGCCAATCCAATCGCTTCCATGTGTGGAACATGTATTTCCTCCAACCATTGTTCGTATGCTTCCATTTGTGTAGGTACAACATCCCACGCTTGGACGTATTTTATCCCTTCCATGGAGGAGGCTCCCTCCCGATGTTGCGTGCTCATCCAACCGGCAGGCTGAAGGACGCCACTGGCATAATTACTGACCAGGCTCATAAAACGTTTCAGCATTTCGCTGAACCTTTTGTCGTTCAGAAGCTTCTCCGTGCGATCCAAAGACTCTGCCACGTTTTCAAAAAGGACACGAGGCCATCCTCCCGCCAAAGTATACCACCCCGAAACCGCTTCCAGTCCCAAAGCTTTCATTAGGGGCTCGAATTCGTGGATTATAAATGTCGCATACTCCTGCTTTCTCCCTACAACAGGATCCCAGGTTTGAAAAAACTTGATAGCATCCATTTTTAACCCCTATGTGGTCCGATTTAAGTTTTAGATGCAAAAGCTTAAAGCAATTCATTATGAACGAGGCTTTTTGTGACCGGACATAATTTTTCCCCTAAGACTTCGCCCTCGCTTCTCGAGGCCATCTTGATTGGATGTATGCCATGATACTTTCCGCTGATTCCTGGGGAGACAAAACATCCGATTGTACCAGGACCTCGGGATTTTCAGGCTCCTCATAGGGTGCCGAAATGCCGGGAAGCCCCCCTGTCAACTTTCCTTGGGCTGCGCTTCGGTAAAGATCTTTTTGAACAGGATGATCCCGGCGTGCGGCCTCACGGAATTTGCATGTTTCCAGGGGGCATTTCACATAGATCTCGGCAAATTCCGGGATCAAACGTCTGGCAAGATCCCTGAACTCCCTTCGGTTTCCTGTGGCATCAATAATAACATTATTCCCGCCATGCTCTACGAGTAATTGAGCCGTCAGTGCGAGCGAACGATACAGGAGAGAACGTTCTTGATCCGTATATTTCGGCTCCGGAGTGAGCACTTTTCGCATATGATCGAGACTAAGAATAACGGCTTTGACCCCCAATGCCGACAGGGCCTGAAAAAGCTCATGGACAATGGTACTTTTGCCGGAACCCGGCAGGCCTGTCAGCCAGAGACAAAAGCCCATTCCCCCTCCATGTACTCTGTGATTTTTTCTGGATCGAATTTTTCTGTTTCGAGGACTGAATGACCGAAATTAAGCAGCTTTCTCCTGGTTGCGGCTGTTTCGTGCTGATAAAATCTTGGGTTTGCGAGGACCAAGACCCTGAAGGCAAAAAAAGGCTGCATGACCTCAAAGATGCCGTGGTCCGAGGTTTGTTCAAGATAGACCTTAAAGAAAAGCCTAAAAAGCTCAGCGAAGGGCCCTCCAAAGCTTCCCCTCTCCTTGATTGCATAATAGATATAATTGATTCCAAGGCAGGATACATCGCATGCCGGTTCTCCCCAGCTTCCTCTTGAGCGGTCCAGGAGGGTTAACTCGTTGCCACGGAACCACATGTTTCCCGGGTGAAAATCCCCATGGACCCTGCACAACCTCCTGTTGTTATTCCTGATCTTTCCCCACCAGGAGAGACACTTTCCGGCATAATCAATCATTTCTCTATCGGTAGGGAATTCCGCCCACTCATAGGCGTCAATAATTCCCATAATGCACTCTCCATGGCCTATCAGTTCGCGTATTCTGCGCCTGTAAAGAGTCTTTGCGTTTTCGCCCGTATACTTGACGGCATGGATTTCTGCGAGAAAGTGAGCCAGCGCTCGCGCCCGCTTTCGATCGACTTCTGTTAAGGCGCCCCGATCCAGAATAACATCCAAATCTTTGAAATATGAACTTCCCCGCGCCTCCTCCATAAAAAGATAGAACTCGTGAGCTTCTTTCAGAGATATAAAGCGATCCGGTGTCTCTCCTACCACATCTATTGCTTTAACATGTCGCGGTATTTCGTTATAGTCGGCATGGGCAAGAAGCAAAACCTGGGCACGGTCTGAGAAATGATCATGGCCGAATTCGGACGGGAAGAGCGTCTTTATGATAAGATGCTGCTCTTTGAGGGAATTGTTGAACCTCAAACGATAGGCTATGCCATGCATTCCCTTGCCGAGGTGATCGATTCCCAGGAGCTTGGTGCTCCTTCCATAGCGCCTTTTTAAGTACTTTTGAATTTTCGCTTCCATAGGGATTACAGGCTTTTTTGAGCTTCCTCTGGTCATAGGGCTACCGCATTTGCAACATTCTCGCTAATATCATTCGATACCTTTTTTATGGACCGACCCCTCTACTCAGTAAGGGCAAGCGCAGTACCCACCGTGGCCCACGCCAAAACCTCTTTTTCGGAATAGCCGGTGAGAGTCTCAGTTCATAGAAATATCCAGGACGATTCTCTAATAAAGGCTACTTCACCTTGTAAGGATTAATAGTCAACACGGGCGCCGAAGATTTTTTTACCACATTCTCGGCGACACTCCCGAAAAAGACGAGTTCCAGGTCTTTACGGCCATGCGTGCCCATGATTACGAGGTCTATCTTCTCTTGCTCAATGGCTTTGAGAATCTCCGTGGCAGGGTCCCCGAATGCAATCTTTTTTCGAAGATTGGGGTATCTTTGGAATTGCTCGGAACAGAGCTCGTCAAGAGTCCTTTCAGCGCTTTTTATGGCTTCCTCGTGAAATTGTACGAAGGGAAGATGGGGGGTGTAAAATCCACCCCAATGGGAGAAATCTTCTACGACATGCATCAGATAAATTGTGGCGTCGTATTTGCCGGCAACAGATATCACGTAGGGGAAAATCCTAGCCAAAGATATTTGAAATTTTTGGGGGTAGTGCAGAATTGAGTGAGTACCCCTTTATAAACACTATGGTATCAGCGTTC
>JAFGDM010000323.1 GCA_016932115.1 Deltaproteobacteria bacterium
GGTTCTGCAATTTTCCGTGACAACCGACCGAGCGGAGCGAAGCCCGAAGGGGGTCGGTTCTATGGAGCTTGATAGGCGGAGCGCGAGCGGAGCCTAGAAAGCTCCATGGGCACATCTCACAGCCCGATAAGCGGACGGCCACAGGCCGAGCGAGCGGCAGCGAGCGGTCCGCTTATCAGGCGGCTAGTACCGCGAGCGGCCTGAGGGTCGCCTTCCACCGCCGCCTCGGCGGTCGTCGGTGCGGGGCCGGGCCTCATTGACGTTTATGGCCCGCCCTTTGAGCTCCTTGCCGTTCATGGCCTCTATCGCAGCCTGAGCCTCCTCTTTGGTCGGCATTTCTACGAATCCGAAACCCTTGGATTGGTTGCTGAACTTGTCCTTGATAATGGAAACGGAAGCTACTTGCCCGAACGCTTCGAAAGCCTTCTGCAGATCCTCTTCGGTTACGGTGTACGACAGATTGCCCACGTAAATATTCATTGCCTCTCCTCTCATTGAACGTCGCTTTTTTGTATCACATGCTTTGATGCTGTCGGCGTCGGTTGCCCATATGGACCTGTGGGGCAAGGGCGGACGCCGGCAGTGTGCATGGGTTTCCAGACCTTCTAAGCCTGAACGGGCTCATCGGGGACCTGCTGGAGATCGATCTCTACGCTTTCTCCATCGCTCGGTTTTTTGCCTTGCCGCCGATCCATTTTTTCTTTTGCCTTGCGCTTACGCTCGAATTCCCTTTGCCGCTTTTTGAATTTGTTTTGGCTCTGCTTTGACATGACTCTCCTTTTTTTGTCCGGCATGGCCGCCGCCAAATCAACAAGAAAACCCAGAGCCCTTTTTCAACAGGATCTGGGGATAAACGCCAAAACCGGATCCAAAAGTAGGATTACTATAAAGTGGACTTATGCGTATGTCAAAGTTTTTTTAGCGAAATCTGCGCTTCTTTAAGAAAGGGATTTCGCAGAAGAATCCTCCTTATAAAATGTCACCCGTTGCCAAAAGCATAACACGGTGATTTTGCTTCTTCGTTCAGTTTTAAGAGAGACACACCATGCCAGGGTCCACCGGCTTGAACATTTCAAACAGCTAAATTGTTACGGAATTTCAAATTTTGCTTGATAAAAGAAACAGGAGGATTATAATAAAATAATTCATTACGGCTCCCCCATTCCGGGAGAGCATGAGCGCTCTGACAAGAATTCATTCACAACCTGTTCCCATAGTCAATTCGGGTTGCTGACCTTCAGCGTGAGCTTACGTGAAAGAAGAGGCAGAAAAGACCGTGGGCGGATGACTGAATCCGCTCCGGCGTTTCTGAATTCTCCTTCCTGAGGGCTTCAGGTGAAGCCCGGCTACAGGGCGTTTCGACAACGTTAAGGTGTCCTTGCGAAAGAGCCGTTCCACGGAGATGGAAGGGTCCTCGCGGAGTAGTGTCGGTCGCGGGAGGAGCCGATTGCTTTATAAACATTTACAAAAAAAACGGGAGATATGAGATGAGGCAGAAAGTGAACGCGATTGGAATGCAACATGGACTGATTGGTAAAAGATTCGGTGATCTCGTCGTTCTGAGACGATCAAGAAGCGGCAGGGCAGGCGCTTGGATTGCAAAGTGCGATTGCGGAAGGCTGGTTTTAGTTTATGACTATCTTTTAAAAAGCGGAAGCACGACAAGCTGTGGTTGCAAGTCCGTCAAGCAGGAGCCTGAGAAGAAAAAAAGGCAACCGCGCATTCAGAAAGCAATGAAAGCACAGGAAATAGCCGCAAACAACGCTGTTTAATAGGACTGTAGGGAGTCTGCAAAGAGAGGAGAAGGCTTTATGGAAAAGCAGTTGGAGCTTGACCGGAATCGCGTAGAGCACTTAAGAAAACTCTCAAGCCTTATTCCCGATGTGCTGGGCGCCTATAGGGGTGTTATCTCTGAAGTCTATAAGGACGGAGCGCTGAGCGGCAAAATGAAGAGGCTGATGTCTCTGAGTATAGCTCTCGGCGCGGGATGTCGTAACTGTGTTCTGGGTCAAGCCAGGTATGCTTTGGACGCCGGCGCCACAAGGGAGGAGATCATGGAGACCCTCTCGGTGGTTATCAGCATGAGGGGCACGACCGGAGTGGCGGAGTCACTCAGGATCGTGCAGTTCTTGGAAGAAATCGAGAAGCAACCGTAAAGGACGACGAAAGCTCAGAGCCGTTCGCGCATTTCAATGGGAGGGCGCCAAGTCTTTGCACCGGGTGCACGACGGCCCCATGTGTTCCCCCTTGGATCGGGTCGGTCCGTGAAGAACCGGACAAGCATCCGGTGAATCATGTCCATGTTGGGCAGGAGGCCGTGGAAGCCAGAGAGCCGGCTTAAACCCTTATCTTGAATTTCCCAGTAGCCGTAATCCTCAGGTGTGACGCATACAAGGTTCTCTTCCTTCAGGAAGGGGGCGACCGCGGCTTCGAAAGGGACTGTTCCGTCGCCGGTGAGTCTTCGCAGGCGAGGATCCTTCTCCTCTGTCCACTTGTTGTCGCGGTCTTCTGAAGCAAGATCGAAATCCACCCGACCGCATCGTTTAACGATCCTCAGGCGAACCCTTGTTACTGCGTCGACCCCGACGACAGCAAGCCAATCATCGGGTTTCAGGCCTGCCCTTGCAAGGGTGAATTTGTTGATCCTCTCACGGTGGGCTTCGGCTTCTTTTAGAAGGTGGGCGAAAAGCATCCCGGCCTTTTTCTTGCGTTGCTTTTTTGTAAGGCCCTTTAACCGGATAAACTCTTGGATGGATTCGATCACGCTTACCTGCCACGCTGCAGGATCGAAAAGAGATTCGGGGATTCCCGGATCAGTCTTGAGGGCTTTTTTGAAACAGGGTAAAAGGTGATACAGGGCCGGCGTTATGCGAGCCGCCTCTCTTTCCCGTGAGCTTGGGGAAGAAATGCCGAGATTGGATGTGCCTGCAGCCAAATGAATCACCGCTTCAAAAGATCCCTGATAGGGGGTCGCCAGGGTAGCCACCTTATGGACGGGGGCTTTCTTGCCTTTCTTTTCCAGGTAGCCGGTGACCACAAGACCGCCCATCGAGTGACCGACCAGGTTGACTTTGGGGTCATCGCCAAAGCCTGCTTTGTGATAGTGGCGAAGCAGCTTGGTGCGCTGGATCACTTCACCTACGAACTCATCCAACAAGCTTTCAACCCTGTGCAAGGGCATTCGCCAATCATAAATGAAGGCAAAGACAGGGACCGGCTCATCTTCTTTTGATCTCAGATTGTATCGCAGCTCTTCAATGAGTTCTTTGTAAGCAACCTCGAAGACCTGTCCGGGCCTCAGAAGCGCGGGTTCGGAGGCTTCATAGCGGAGATCATCGGGGTGGAGCGCGATGCGTTCATGTTTCCGCTCGAGGGCCGTCCAAACAATTTCCGCCGGAAGAGAGTACTCGTCGTTCAGGGTTGTCGCCGTGATTCCGGGGATGATGATGACGGGATAAACAACGGCCATAACTTACCTCCTTCGCGTGGTTTATCACGAAATAATTTATTCTTTCGAGGGGGATAGGGCAAAGAAAATTTTTGTTGGAGATTGGCATGGTTTTTCACCTATTGACAAGCCCGGTAATTATGGCAGATTGAATGGAATTCCGCGCCTGAAGAAAGAGAGGGGTGCGAAATAACGGGGAACGGAGGAGTCGGGGGAATGGTATCAAGGCGAAGGGGATCAAACAGGCCTCCATCGGGGAAGATCACCAAGGAGCATGTGGATCGCGTCGTGGCTCAGGCACGTCAGAGTCAAGATGAGCGAATGAAGGGATATCGAGAGCAGTCGTTGAGAATTCACCCATGGGTTTGTGCCCGGTGCGGCCGGGAATTCACGGCTCTTAACCTTCACCTGCTCACGGTTCATCATAAAGACCACAACCACGAGAACAACCCTCCTGATGGAAGCAATTGGGAGAACCTTTGCATCTACTGCCA
>JAFGDM010000069.1 GCA_016932115.1 Deltaproteobacteria bacterium
CTGCAGGTCAAGGAGGGCGCTCCTGGTGAAATCAAGAGGGCTGCGATAGTGCTTTGAAAGGAGAAAAAGGCGGAGAGCTTCAGGATGGTAAAGCGCAAGGGCGTCACGAATTGTCAGAAAATTGCCCAGCGACTTTGACATCTTTTCAGAATCAACCGTGACAAAGCCGTTATGAACCCAGTAACGGGCGAATTCACCTCCAGTCGCTGCGACGGACTGCGCCCTTTCATTCTCATGGTGAGGAAAGAGAAGATCCTCTCCCCCTCCGTGGATGTCGAAGCTCGGACCCAAAAAGAACCCACTCATAGCGGAACATTCGATGTGCCATCCCGGTCTTCCGGGACCCCAGGGGCTGGGCCACTGCGGCTCGCCCGGCTTAGCTTTTTTCCAAAGGGCAAAGTCCATCGGGTGTCGTTTCCTTTCGTCCACGGCGACCCTGCTGCCGGCCTTCATGTCCTCAAGACGTCTCCCTGAGAGCTTTCCGTAGCTTTCAAACTTGTCTACCGCGAAGAAGACGTCCCCCCCCTCCTCATAGGCGTAACCTTTTTCCGAAAGGACCCGGATCATGTCGATCATATGGGGGATGAATTCAGTGGCCCTGGGTTCCTCATCCGGAATGAGGACGCCCAGTTTTCCCATGTCTTCGTAAAATGCATCGATGTTGTCGAGGGCCAGGTCCCGGGGGTTTTTGCCGACGGATTTTGCCCTTTCAATGATTTTGTCGTCCAAGTCCGTGAAATTCCGCACGTAGGTGACCTCAAACCCTCTCGCGCGAAGGTACCTGACAAGGACGTCGAATATAATGGCCGATCTGGCATGGCCCACATGGCAGAGATCATACACGGTGACGCCGCACACGTAGAGGCCGACCTTACCGTTGCGCAAAGGCAGGAATTCCTCCTTTTTCCGGGATGCCGTGTTGTAAAGTTTCAGAGACATGTGATTTCTCCGGGATCAAAATGCGCAGGGTACGCGGCAAAAGCGTTACCGTCGTAACATGGCACAAGATTGACGGCCCATGGCTTGATCATGTTTCTTGCTTTGTGAGAGAGACGATCGCATACGCCTCAATGCCTTCTTCTCGGCCGCAGAAGCCCATTTTCTCGGACGTCTTAGCTTTGACGCTCACCCGGCCCGGCAAAACCTGCAAAACCCCGGACAGCTTTTCCCTCATGGCTGGAATGTGCGGGGCCAGACGGGGCTTTTCCGCGACAATGGTGGAGTCGATCTGATTCACCCGATATCCTTCTTCCTTTACCCAAATCATCACCTTTTCGAGAATCACAAGGCTGTCGGCGTTTTTGTAGGCCGGATCGCTGTCCGGGAAATGCTGTCCGATATCCCCCCGGCAAAGGGCGCCGAGAAGAGCATCGACTATCGAGTGGATCAGCACATCGGCATCGGAATGCCCCTCCAGTCCTAAAGGATAAGGCACGCGAACGCCTCCGAGGACCAGGGCGCGCCCTTCGATCAGCCGATGGGCGTCATATCCGAACCCGACTCGAAACAAGGCATCTCCCTGCGACTAACGGCATGAACTGCAGGACCCTCCCGAACAGGAGGAGCATGCGGATGAAGGCGAGGATGAGACGTATTTCCCGCTGCTCTTGAAGGCTGCGGTGGACATGAGGCGTTCAACCTTGCTGCCGTCGCACTCAGGGCAGCGTACATCCGTGCCGTTTCCCAGAACCAGACATTCAAATTCCTTTTGGCATTTTTTGCATCGGTATTCATATATAGGCATATCGTCCTTCCTTTCTTTGTTTTTATTCCTTAAGGCCCTCCACGACCGCGGCAGCGAGGAGGGGAAACATGATTTCATGATGGCCCATGAGGGAGTATCCTTGGCCTCCTTCCAGGGTCGGTCTCTGCACGACGTTTGTAATGGGGCGATATTGCCGGATGAAATCCATGTTGACGGTCGTCACTTCTTTGAGCCGGTGTCCTAGATTCCTTACCAGTGAGACTGCCTTGAGGAAAACCTCCGGTAGAATCACGGCGGAGCCCAGGTTGATGAACACACCGCCTTCAAGCTCTGATACAAGCCGGGCAAAGAGACGAAAGTCCAGATGGGTCGCGTACCCTAGAGACGGACCGTCCACCGAGGGATGAAAATGGATGGTGTCCGTCCCTATGGCAACATGGACTGTCACCGGGATATCCAGTTCAAAGGCCCTTGCGAGGAGACTGAAACGGCCGTAAGGGAATTTGGCGAGAGAGAGCCGCTCTCCTACTGCGGCCCCGAGGCCCATTTCCGCCTTGGCTCCTTCCCTGACGGCTTCGTTGAGAAAGACCGCAGGTTCTTCCGCCATACCGAATTTTCCTTCTCCTAGCCGGGCGGCTACGTCCTCCGAGGTGTGGCCCGCCATGGCGATCTCCGTGTCGTGAATGATACAGGCGCCGTTCATCGCCAGGCCGCGGATGATCCCCCTTTCCATAAGGTCGATGATGACAGGATTAAGCCCCACCTTGACGGCGTGGGCGCCCATTGCGAGAATGATCATATTGCCTTTTTTCGCGGCCCGGACGATGCTTGCCGCAACGTTCCTGAAATCCCTGGCCGCGAGGATGTCCGGTAGCGCGCGAAGCCACGCGCTTAAATCGCCGCCGGCGCTCCAGGGCTTTCCGAAGTCGTCTGATTTGACCTTGCTCGGCCGTTGAGAGAGAGGATAGGCTCGAACCCCCTCCAGGGATATGGGCTTCCAGCGGGTCACAGGTTTCTTCCCCAATCAAAAAGGGTTGATGGAAATTGTATCATGTTTCCGCGCTTCCTTGCTGAAAAAGGAAATAGTCCACAAGCTGGCACAGGATATGAAGCGCGAAATGGTGAGTTTCCTGGATTCTGGGCGTGGTGTTGTTTTTGACGACGAGCGCCATATCCACGAGGCGGCTCAGTCGGCCGCCGTCATTGCCGCTTAAAGCCACAGTGTATATCCCCAGGTCGCGAGCGGCTTTTACGGCTGCAATCACATTTGCGGAATTGCCGCTGGTGCTGATCGTCAGCAACACATCCCCTTCCATCCCAAGGGCCTTGACCTGTTTGGAGAAGATATCCTCAAAGGAATAGTCATTTGCGATACTTGTGATTATGGATGTGTCGGTGGTCAGGGCTAAGGCCGGAAGAGGCGGCCGTTCCAACATGAAACGATTTACAAACTCGGCGGCGGTATGTTGGGCGTCCGCAGCGCTTCCTCCATTCCCGCATATCATGAGTTTTCGATCGGCTGTGAAGGCGGAAGCGATTTTCTCCGAAAGCAGAAGAAGGTTGCGTGTGTTGTCCTTAATAAAGTCTTCCGTGACCTTTACGCTTTCACGAAGTGCTTTTTGGATGATTTTTTCCACAAGCTTAGTCCGTGCCCGTCATGCAGTGATTTCACGTTGAAACACCAGCCAAACATATTTGAAATTTCGTAACACTTCGGCTTTTTGAAAACACCTTAAGCACCAAGCATGGGGGTCCCTCTCAAAACTGCAA
>JAFGDM010000070.1 GCA_016932115.1 Deltaproteobacteria bacterium
GGGGGTCTCTCTTAAAACTGAAAAACGAAGACTATTCGGGGTGGAGCATGAAAACATCCGGGTAGCAAAGGCGGGCGGCGAGGCTTCACGGTAACTTCGAGGATCTACCTCTTTCGGCGATACCCCGGAAGACCTCCGCCCACCTCACCCGTTGCCCGAAGCATAACATAGCGATGTGGCTTCTTCGTTTTTGAGTTTTAAGAGAGACCCCCATGCTCCGGGCCGCCGACTTCAGCATTTCAAACAGCTTAATTGTTACATTCAACCAAACTCTTCGCCTAAAAGCGAGGATTTTAGTCCCATTCCCCGAGGAAGACAGTAACCATGGCTCGAATCCTGGTTGTTGATGATGAAGAAAGAATGCGCCACCTTCTGGGAATTATGATCAGGAGGGTGGGCCACCATGTCGAAGGCGCGGGTGACGGGGTGGAAGCCTACGCCAAAATCCAGGAAACTCCCTATGACATGATTATCGCCGACATCAAGATGCCCCGCATGAGCGGCATTGAGCTCCTCAAGAAGATTAAGGAGAACGATTCGGCCTGCCCGATTGTGTTCATCACGGCCTTTGCAACGGTCGATTCGGCCGTGGAAGCCATGCGTCTCGGCGCGGCGGATTACATCACCAAGCCCTTTGAAGAAGATCGCATTTTGCTCACTGTTGAACGCACCTTGAATTTGTCGCGGGTCATGGCTGAAAACCGCGAACTCAAACAAAAGCTTTCCCAGGCGGACGAACCGGGCCGGATCGTGTATGTTTCCCAATCCATGGAACACATCATGGGCCTTGCCGCCAAGGTGGCCCGGAGCGATTCGGCGGTCATGATCCACGGCAAATCCGGCACTGGCAAGGAGCTGTTGGCCCGTTTCATCCACAACAACAGCAGCCGTCGCAACGGCCGTTTCGTGGCCATCAACTGTGCGGCCTTTTCCCCTCACCTGGTGGAGTCCGAGCTTTTCGGCCACGAGAAAGGATCCTTTACCGGGGCCGATCGCCAACACCAGGGCAAGTTTGAATATGCCTCTGCCGGCACCCTTTTCTTGGACGAAATCGGCGACATGCCCCTGGAAGCCCAGGCCAAGGTCCTGCGCACCCTCCAGGAAAAAACCATTCGTCGAGTGGGCGGTAACATGGAGATCTCGGTGGATGTGCGCATTATTTGCGCCTCCAACCAAAACCTGGCAAAACTGGTAGATCAGGGGCGCTTTCGCCAGGACCTTTTTTTCCGAATAAATGTGGTGCCCCTTCACCTTCCCCCACTCAGGGAACGGATCGAGGATATCCTGCCCCTTTGCCGGCACTTTCTTGAAAGTATCAACCCGGGCCGGCGGATTGAGCTGACCTCGGGCGCCGAGGCGCTTTTGAAAAGCTACGCCTGGCCCGGAAATGTGCGCGAGCTGGCCAACGCCATGGAAAGGGCGGTCATCCTCATGGGTGACGCATCCATCATCACCCAAAACACCCTCTCATTTCTCAAAACTTCCAGCACTTTGGACAATGATAGCGGGGGGTTCAGAATGCCCGCCTCCGGCATTGACCTGGAGGCGCTTGAAAACGATTTCATCCGTCAGGCGCTGGAGATGGCCTACGGCAACCAGTCCAAGGCCGCGAGGCTGTTGGGCCTTACCCGCGCCAAATTCAGAACCCTCATGAGGCAGTGCCGGTGAGCCGACAAACTATGCTGATCCGAACCTTCTTTTCTTCCTTGATTGTTTCAATGCTCGTCCTGCTTCTGAGCGTCACGCCCTTGCAGGCAGAACCCCCCCCGCCCTCCACGGAGCCTGCACAGTGCGATACCCTGCTCATGTTCGTCGGCGAGGACACCAAGGTGCTCAAGATCGCGTCGCGCCGCGAGCAGAGCGCCTGGCAGGCCCCTGCCATCGCGCGGGTCATCACCCAAAGCGAACTGAGGGAGCAGGGGACCTTCATCTTGAGCGATGCCCTTCAAAATGTTCCCGGGTTTTACTTGGCCGAAAAGGAGTGGGGGACCGCCCCCTACCTGCGCGGAATCCCTGACTCTGTCCTCTTCCTGTACGACACGGTTCCCGTGCAATCGGAGGTCGACAAATCCATTCACCCAATCGATCATGAGCTGCCGCTGTGGTCCGCCAAGCGGATTGAAATCATCAATGGTCCGGGGTCGGTTTTGTGGGGGCCCGACGCCTTTGCCGGCATCGTCAACGTGGTGCCAATGACCGGCAAGGACATCCAAGGGGTGGAAACCGGCGCCTTTTACGGCGCGCCCGGAGATCAAATGGGTTTCTTTATAAACACCGGTTATGACGGCGGGATCTGGGACGGCTTTTTTGCATTGAGTGGGCGCAGGGGAAAGGAAGACACTCGCCATTTTGACATTGTGCGGTTCACGGGAGATGACCTATCCGCCCTTCCTCCCGAAGAGCGATTGGGCCTGGGTCGGCCCGGAGAAGCCGAGTATCTCGACGCTTACGGACACATCTCCCACGGCGGCTGGTTGAACCTTTCGGGTCGCATGGCCTGGAACCGCAAGCCATATACCATGACCAGCGCCGGCGGCACAGTGAGCTGGGGCGAAACGCGCAGCACACCCTTCGGGTTCCTCAAGCTCGAAGCCAAGCAGGATCTGGACTTGTCGTCGTCGTTCAAGTTCACCGGCTATTACACCCACCTGTCCCATGAGCACGAAGTCATCGATCAGGAACGCACGCAAAAAGAAGACACCGCTTACGCTGAAATCGTCTACGACCGTTCTGTGATGGGCGGAACGGGCATGCTCACCGGCGGCCTCTCTTACCGCCGGAGGACCGTTGACGATGCCCCGATCTGGAAGGGGTATCTGCCCGGATACCTGGCTTCGGACAACTCGGCCTTTCTGCCCATTGTCTTACAGGAAGACTTTGACAGCAAGCTGTGGTCGCTTTTCGGCCAATTCATGAAGACCTTGGGCGATTGGGACCTTTCTGCCGGTGCCCGCCACGACATGCATGAGGATTTGAGCAATCAGACCAGCGTCAACGCAGGCATCGGGTGGTCCCCCTCGAAAGACTGGCGATACAAGCTGCAATACGGCACAGCCTATCGCACCCCCTTCGCCCGCCAGCTTTACATCACAACCAGCCCTGAATTCGAAGAAATCCGGAGCCTGAACCTCCAGGTCGCCTGGAACAGAGCCGACCGCATGGGAGCATCCGTTACGGGATTCCAACAGCGGATCGACGATCATGTCATGGAAGATCTCTATGCCGGTCTGTCCATGCCCAATAGTCAGGAGATTTACGGCGTGGAACTGGACGCATACATCCGGCCTCACAAAAAACTCAAGATTCAGGCCAATTTGACCTGGCTCGCCAACAGCGGCCCTGACGAAACCTACCGTTACCTGGAATCCATCACCCTCGATCCCGACGGCTTCTTACAGGAAAACTACGCGGTCAACAATTACCCCTACGACCTGGGCGCCGACCTCCTGTTCAACCTGCAGGCCACCTGGTCCCCTTTAGAACGCCTGTCGCTATACACCCGCGCCGGATATGTCGCTTCGCGCTACCTTGTGTGCCCGAGGGAAAACCTCTTGCAGCGAGTTCGCGTGCCTGGTTTCTGGCGAATCGATGCCAATGCAATCATTCGGGACGTGTTTTTCAAAGGCGCGGATCTTGAGATCTCCCTGCGCAACCTCACCGACCACCGCTACGAAATTCCAGGCACCTATGACATCATCGAAGCCGACCCCATAAGCGCCCAGGTCCTGCTGCGCATCCGCTGGTAGGCCCTTAAAACATTTAGCTCACTTATATACTTTGGAAATTCCAAATATGTTCGGCTAGTTTTGAGGGCTTTTTAAGAACTCATCAGTTTTGGTCATTCCCATTTTTTTGTTTTGAATTTGTTTCGGAGATGCTTGATGAACCCTGTTTTTTCTACAATTTTTCTTAAAATATCCAGGTGGAGGACGAAACGAGGCGCACTACCCATCGGGCCTGACTCAATCCCCCTGCCGCCCGAAGAATTCATGGAACTGGTCAGCGGCCGCACCGACAATCCGGTCGAGCAGTTCAAATGGGCCGGCGAGGTTGTCCTCCGCATGCTGGATGAAGAAGCCATGACGAAGCCCGGGACCTCCTTTCTGGATGTCGGATGCGGCTGCGGAAGGATCGCGCGATATCTCCTCTCCAAACCCATTGCTTCCTACACGGGATTTGACCGTCACCCCGGCATGATCCGGTGGTGCCGGGACAATCTATCCCGTCGTGCCCCTCATTTCGAGTTCCAATACCATAGCCTCAAGAGCGCTTACCGCAATCTGGACGGCCACGACGGGGCGCAGCCTGCAGGGGATTTCACATTCCCATACCAAAATGAATCCTTTGACGCTATTCTATTGGCCTCCATTTTCACCCATATGCCGCTGGAAGAGAGCGCCCATTATCTGAAGGAGCTTCAGCGCGTTTTGCGTTTTGAAGGCAAGGTGCTCCTTTCCGTCTTCTTGACCGACGGGGAACCCCACTCCAACGGCGTTGATTTTTATCACAACTCAAGGGCATTTTTGAAAAGCGTGACTGAAGCAGGGTTTGTCCCCAAATTCAGGGAAGAGCTGAAAGGGCATTACTGGTACACCCTTTCAAAGCCGGCCCAAAAGCAGGGGACATGATTCCCCGGCGCCATGGCTGATTGGTTAAATTCAGCCGGGACCGGCTGTATTTCGCCAGACAGCCGGGCACGGCGCCAAGTCGGAAAACAGGCTTTTTTCCGGCATCCGATGGTTATCGTGTGTAATTACGGCATGATAACTTTTGAGCTTGCACAAGGGAGGTACGAGGCGTCAATGGCACTTATTTTGCGTACCTAATATAGATGATTAATATGGTTAATAGAACCCCAAAGCAAACCTATGCCATGAAACGATTGCTGCGCCTTATCATAAAGCTCATTCCTGCAACGGCCTTTTTCTTGACAATCACGGTAGCCGGGGCCGAAGTGAACGAGCAGCACATCGGTCAGATGGAAACCCACCTGCTGGCGCTGATCAACGATGCCAGGGCCAATCCCCTCGCCGCGGCAGCCGGCGTGGGGCTGAATCCGGCGCAGGTGTCGACTCAATTTCCGGCTCTGGCCTGCTTCCTCGATCAGGGAATGCCTCTTCTTGAAAGCGATGAGGCCCTGGTCGTCACGGCCCGAGCCCATACACAGGACATGCTCACCTACAATTTTTACGGTTATGACGATCCTACGGGCGTACCCTTGATGGAACGCATGCGCCTTAACGGCTACTACCCCGAAATGGTAGGCGAACGCCTTGGGTTGGTCGGGTTTTTCAACTTTATAGATCCTGCCCGGGCGGTTCACCAAATTTTTGATGTTCTTCTCAAGAAGGAGTTCGATCCAGACCGGACAAGTCCTCTCACCATCCTGAATCCCGAGTTTGAGGACATCGGCATTGCGTTCCAGTCGGGAATTCTGACCCTGAACGGGGTTGCTTACAACGTCTACCTCGTCACATGCTATTTCGGCCGGCCCTTGGCGTTCGATGAATCCGAGAGACAAATCATGGCGCGCCAACTCGCCGGGCTGATCAATCAATTCCGCGCCAAACCCATGGCGGTCATTCAAGCCCTCAATCTCGACATATCCCATGTTCCGGCAAAAGCGCCCTGGCTCAACGCTTATTTATCAGTTCCCCTTCCCCCTCTCCTTTCCATGGCGCCGTTGGATCTGGTCGCCGGCGCTTTGGCGGGGGAAGCCTACATTGCCGCGGTGGACGAAACGGCGACCGAACCGGTGGACGAAGTCACTGATAACCCGACGGAGGATCCGGCTATATCGCTTTCATTGGGAGACCGACTGTTGGCGGCGGGGTACCCGCCCACCTATTGCGGGCAAACCTCCGGTCTTGCCTCGTTTCATGTTTTCAGAGACTCGGCCGAGGCTGTCTATGATTTTTTCAAGGATTTGGTTTTACGTGAATTTGATCGGCTCCTTAACTTCGGCACCTTCATTCTTTTGAACGATAAGGTGGTAGACATCGGCATCGGCATTTCGGAGGGGACGACTGAACTCAACGGAGAACCGACACCAACGGTCCTGGCCTCTGTTGTTGTAGGCGCAACCCAGCCTTCCGGCGTGAATTATATCCTCGGGGCCGTCTATGAGGATGCAAATTCGGATGGGTTGAACTCCCCCGGTGAAGGCCTGGCAGACATCAGAATCACGTTTGAAAAAGAGAGTGACCTTTATGCCGGCATAGCCCCGAACGAATCCTCCACCGATGACATCGGCACCTTTGTTCTCCCCGTTACGCCGGGAACCTACCTTGTGACGCTTCACCTTCCGGATGAAATTCCGGCAAGTTATTGGGTTCGTTCCGAAGGTCACAACGTGTTCTTGGATCATCCCCTGGTCGTCCCGACGCCATAGCAATCCGGACAAAACCACGAAATTTGCTAAAAATTTAGCTGTTTGAAATGCTGAAGTCGGCGGCCCGGAGCATGGGGGTCCCTCTTAAAACTGAAAAACGAAGAAGCCACATCGCCGTGTTATGCTTTGGGCAACGGGTGAGGCGGGCGGAGGTCTTCCGGGGTATCCCCAAAAGAGGTTGATCCTCGAAGTCCCTGTAAAGGCTCGCCGCCCGCCTTTGCTACCCCGTTGTTCTAATGCTCCGCCCCGAATACTCTTCGTTTTGCAGTTTTAAGAGAGACCCCCATGCCTGATGCTTGCGATTTTTCAAACAGCTAATTTGTTACGTTTTTCCCGGTTTTACCACAAATGGAGGGCCACGCTCCGGTCGTGGCCGGGAAGGACGGACGCGACAAAGCGCGTCCCTCCAAGGCGGCTTCCAAAGCCCTAACCTAGGAGCGAGCATTATCGTTCCCTTCTTTAGGATAAGGGAAGGTCGGGAGGAATGAAGATTATTTTTGGGGAAATCGTGAAAATTCTTGCGTCTAAAAATCCTGCGTGGTAA
>JAFGDM010000016.1 GCA_016932115.1 Deltaproteobacteria bacterium
CCACCGCCGGTGGGGCCGATGGAAGTCTCGCCCGCGCCGGCGTGTCGAATCCTTCCATGGTCGATAACCGTGGCTCCTTCGGAGGTGACGCCCCCAAGGACCCTTTTTTTGCCGAAGACTTCCTCCAGAATCTCAATGTTCCCAAGCCCGTTTTGCAGAGTCAGAATCATGGTGTCTCGCTTTAGCCAAGGGGCTATCTTTTTGCTTGCCGCTTCCGTATCATAGGATTTGACGCAAAATATAACCGTGTCGGGCACGGGAAAAGGCTTTCGTGAGAGCACCGGGACCGGGGTCTTGTCAATTGCGTTGGCCCCTTCAACTCGGATGCCTTCTTCTTGGATTCGTTGAACCCTCTTCGGGATTTTTTCGTAGATACTTACCTCAAAACCCGATCTTTTCAAACGGGCTGCAAAAAGACAGCCCATGGCGCCTGCACCTATAACGAGGAAATTCATGAAGGGCTCCTGATCCTCAAATTTTTGCCGCTTCCTCAGGCGTCATAGAGAAGGCGTGTTCTTTTGTCGGGAATATGGATTTTTCAACCTCTATTTTATACTGAAGCAGCGCCTCCTTAATCAGGGGAGAAAGGTTAACATACTGTTTGACGAATTTCGGAGTAAACCTTTCAAAGAGGCCGACAAGATCGTGGTAGACCAGCACCTGGCCGTCACAGTGATTGCCGGCTCCGATGCCGATGGTGGGGATCCGGAGACCGTCGGTGATCCTTGCGGCCACAAGGTCCGGGATACATTCCATTACGATCATGAAGGCGCCGGCTTCCTCGAGGTCTTTAGCGGATTTCACCTGTGCCCTTGCACTTTCCGCATTCTTCCCCTGTACCTTGAAACCGCTCAGCATGGTGGCTGTCTGCGGGGTAAGGCCGATGTGGGCGCAGACGGGAATGCCGGCCTTGACAATGGCTTCTACCACAGGGGCCATGTCGCTGCCTCCTTCCAGTTTCACCGCGTCGCACGCTGCTTCCTTGATGAAACGACCGGCATTTTCAATGGCACGGTCGACACTTGCCTGATAGGACAAAAAAGGCATGTCTCCAACAATGAAGCCGGCCGTAACCGCTCTGGAAACGGCTTTGCAATGGTGGATCATTTCCTCCATGGTCACCGGTACGGTGGAATCATACCCCAGCACGACCATGCCGAGAGAATCCCCCACAAGAATCATATCCATTCCCACCTCGTCAACAAGTCTTGCCGAAGGGTAGTCATAAGCTGTTATCATGGTTATCTTTTCGCCCCGGTCCTTTTTCCCCTGAAGTTCAGCAAGGGTCATCTTTTTCTTATCCATGGAGGCCTCCTAGACGGAAATAAAGATTAAGGTAACAATTTGCTGTTTGAAAAATCGCAAGCATCAGGGCCGCCGGGTACAGCATTTCAAACAGCTAACTTGTTACAGGTTAAACGGTTTTAGGTGGTTTTATCCCAAGGGGGGGTTGAAAGTCAATCCACAGTGGTTTGCCTTCTTCGTCCTGCAGTTTTGAGAGGGACCCCCATGCCCGGCGCTGATGAGGTTTTCAAAAAAAGTGATATGAAGTTTCTACCACGTATAACCCCGAAGCAAAGCGCCTGGTTTGTTTGCTGACATGTTTCCGACATTCAGATTTTGCTTCTATTGCTTTTTCCCTGAAATAGAATGTCATGGGCTTTCAAACCGCAGTTGAACAAGAGATCGAAGACGGATAAGTTGGAAATAAAGTCGCCCCAGAGTTGAGGATAAACAGGTGTAGGGGGTTTGCAAAAAAACAGATCAATACCTGCATCCAGGAACCGGTTTTTCTCGAGATATTTTGCGGCCGCCGATTGGGCCAGGAATCGGCCGGCTCCCATGGCTCGGCAAATCTCAATAAGACGAATAGTGCCTGTAGAAGTCGTTTTGATTTCAGATGCTCTGACTAGAGGAGTGTCCATGTGTAGCGCCTTCAAAAGGTAGTAAAGAGTTGCAAGGTTAAGGTCTAAGAGCCGCTTGAATGTCTCGGAAAACATCTGCTCTAAGAAATCCAGGTGCTCGTGAAAATAGGGCGCTCGATCATAAGCGACTTTCAAGCTTTCCAGGCTTTTTTTACGCCACCGACCTTCATGACAGATTCTCACTTCACTGATTTTTTGTAGTCCCAAGCCTTTTTTCCAGACTGGAATGGTGACCCATAGTGTGCCCTGACGGCTTTTGAACCTGTTTCGTGAAATCCACGTCGTTCCCCTTGGAAACTGCACATCGTCAAGAATGACAAAAACATCGGACAAAAGAACCTTATAGAAGAATCCGGCATAGGGGGCGAAATAGGGCTGATGTGCGGAAAGGATCATAAGAAAGGTGCCTTGAATTTAGTACAGTGCCTAAGCTTCTTAATGGCCGATGTGTTTGATGGTTTTTTCGTTTATGATGTTTTTGTTTTTGGACCACATGGACGGTCCTGTGCGCCGGAAATTTCCTTGGGTTAAGGGTCTTCCGCTTGAACGTATTTATTCTGCCACAAGCTGGGAGACCCCGACAAATTTAATTCCTGAATCCCTGAAATCTTTCAGGAAAATTTTTATTGCCTTGGCTGTTTCAGGGAAGGGATGGCCGATGCCGATAGCGTGACCATCGCACAGGCCCACATCAGCGAGCCTCAGAAGTTGACGGAGAATGGATCGCGCGTCCGGTTCATTGTCGAGAAAAATGTTTCTGCATGCGGAGGGCATGTGAAGCCTTTTGGCTGTTTTGTATCCTTTGGAGTCGCTTGCCGTCAGGCTGTCGATGAAAAACAGCCCTCTTCCCTTGACGATCTCAAGAGTTTGGTGCATTTCTTTCTGGTGAGTCGTAAATTTGGAGCCCATGTGGTTGTTGACCCCGGTGGCATATGGGATAGCGGCAATGTTTTTTTCCATAATTTTTACGATCTTATCCGGCCCGTCTCCTACGTATAAAGCTCCGGGTCCGGGATCGACCTCCGGGTTTAAGGGTTCCATAGGTTGATGGAGCATGATCTCGTGACCCGCATTATGAAACTCAAGGGCCAAATATTCGGACTTTGGAAAGTGAGGCAGCACTGCGAATGTCATAGGAATGTCAAGAACCGAGAAAAGTTTGGCTCTAAAAACACTAGGGCCGATATCGTCAATAATGAGCGAAAGACGAGGTTTCAAAAGCGCGCTTTTCTCGGTTTTTTCATAAGCCGAGGCTTTTGAAAGCAAAATAGGGCTAAGCAGGCTTCCTAATAAAAAGGATGTACCTTTAGTTATAAACTCTCTTCTATCCATTTTTTAACTCTTCTTTAAGTTATAAATAGTTGTAATTATAGAAAATGAGTTTCTCTCTAATTACTACTTATAGCGGTAGATGTCAAGAAAAAATACAAGATATAGTATGAAATACAGCAGAGAGATGAGAAAGGTTGAAATAAGATTCATAAAATACATTAAAAATCTAAACATTTTGCTCTAAATATTTTAAATTATTAGAAATGTGCAATAGTTGGACTGTCGGGAAACCCGTCCAATTTGCCTACAAGGGGTCGTTAAAATGGATGAAAACGGGAAGATGCCCTTTATTTCCCACCTGGAAGAGCTGAGGACAAGGCTCATTGTGTGCAGTGTCGCCGTGGGCATCGGCTTTTCTGTGTCCTATGCGTTTAAGGAAACAGTCTTCGGACTGCTGATGAGGCCTTTGGCGAAGGTCATGGGCCCGGAACAGAAAATGATTTACACCGCCCTCCCTGAAGCTTTTTTTTCCTACTTAAAGGTGGCACTTCTCGCAGGTGTGATTCTTTCTGCGCCGGTGATTCTCCATCAAATGTGGCTTTTTGTCGCACCGGGCCTTTACCGCCATGAAAGGCGGCTTGCGCTGCCCATGGTCTTTATTTCCACGATCTTTTTCGCGGGTGGGGTATGCTTTGCCTATTTCATCGTCTTTCCTTTTGCTTTTAAATACTTGCTCGGCTTTGAGACAGAGCTGGTGCGAGCTCTTCCTTCCATGCGGGAATACCTAGGATTAGCCGCAACCCTTCTTATTGCCTTCGGCTTTATATTTCAGCTCCCTTTAATCATAACGATACTGGCCAGGATTGGAGTCTTAACACCACGGTTTCTCAGAAAAAACCGTAAATACGCGATCCTTTTGTTCTTTGTGGCGGCTGCTATCGTGACTCCGACTCCCGATGTGGTAAACCAGTTATTGATGGCGGGACCCCTGATGGTGCTCTATGAGATCAGCATTATCGGGGCGAAGATATTCGGACAGAAGAAAGAAGAAAAAGCGCCGAAATAGGGGGAGGGGTATCATGGCGGAAAATTTACTTAGTAGGATGCGACAAGAGGCGAAAGAGATTTTCAAAGCATCGGTCCGGAGAGTGGACCCTTACGAAGCGGTAAAGAATTTTGTGCGTTTAGAGAAGGAGGTGCTGAGCGTTGGACCGGCAAACCGTGACGGGATCGAGCTGAACCTGGAGAGGTTTGAGCGGATTTTGGTCGTGGGTGGAGGAAAAGCCACGGCCCCCATGGCAAAGGCGTTGGAGGATGTTCTGGGGAGCAGGGTTGAGCGCGGGTTAATTAACGTGAAGTACGGTTTTAGTGAGCCTCTTTCACGAATTGAGGTTCAGGAAGCAGGTCACCCATTACCGGATGATAAAGGGGTGGCAGCCACAAAGAAAATCCTGAGCCTCCTTGATGGGGCAAAAGAAAAGGACCTAGTGTTCTCTTTGATTTCGGGGGGAGGATCGGCTCTTCTGCCTTCGCCTGCGGGCGGAATCACCCTGGCGGAAAAACAGGCGGTGACCAAAAGCCTCCTGGATTGCGGCGCCAGCATCGACGAGATGAACACTATCAGAAAACACATTTCTTCTTCCAAAGGGGGACAGATGGCAAGGGTCGCTTTTCCTGCAACGACGATAAACCTTATGCTGTCGGATGTGGTGGGGGACAGGATGGACGTGATCGCATCCGGTCCCTTTGTTCCGGATTCCGGTACTTTCAAGGATGCATGGGAAATCATGAGAAAGTACGATCTATCCGTCCCGGAACCGGTGTCTGCTTATGTCAAAATGGGGCTGGACGGGAAAGCGCCTGAAACACCGAAAGATAGCGATCCTCTTTTCCACAAGGTTCACAATTTCATCATAGGCAGCAATATCCTTGCCCTGAAAGCGGCCGGGAATGCGGCGGAGGCTATGGGATATACTTGTCTTATTCTCTCTTCCATGGTGGAAGGAGAAACCCGCGAGGTGGCCAGGGTACACACGTCCGTTGCCAAGGAGATCCTTCAAACCGGGCTACCCCTGGCGCCTCCCGCCTGCATCATTTCAGGGGGAGAAACCACGGTAACCATTCGAGGCAAAGGGTTTGGAGGCAGAAACCAGGAGTTCTGCCTGGCCGCTTCGATTGAACTTGCCGGTACTGCTGAAAGGATAGTGGTCTTAAGCGGGGGAACAGATGGAAATGACGGCCCTACGCCGGCAGCGGGCGCTATTGTGGATTCGCGAACAGCCGCACGGGGATCTACCCTGGGTCTTCAGGCCCTTGAATTTCTGAAAAACAACGACTCATACCACTTCTTTGAGAAAACAGGAGATCTTCTGATCACCGGTCCTACCAAAACCAATGTAATGGATGTCAGGCTGGTGCTTGTGCGCTGACTTTCTCCGTCCATTTCTTGACAAAGTAGGGCTTCGTCATTTCAAAGGTCAGGCAATCCTCCTCAATGGCCTCCTCTGCTTGTCGTGTTGACATTCTCTTGGTTTTTTTAACAAAAGAAAAGGTCCTGCCGAAGTAAAGCGGAATCAGGGCATCCATCATTAGGTCGAGATCGCAGACTCTTTGACGGTAGCTTACCGCGGTGTCATAAAGCAACCTGGCCCATAGGTCCGTGGGAAAGGTGAAAACCGCTCTTTTCATGCCACGAATTTCGATGAGCTTCGCGTAGAGATCCCTGGAAAAAATGCATTCCCATACCGCGCTGTATTCTTGGAACCCCCTGCGAAACTCGTTGAGCAGCAGCTCCATATCCACATCCACCTTGGGGGGCATTTCCACCTCACCGAGTCCAAATCCATAGATAGCTGTGGGCTTGCTGTATTTGACCCGAAGCCAGAAGGCATCGAAACGGCAGGCCATTGAGAAAAGAGTCCCCACCACCTGCCTGAACATCGGTCCCAGAGCAGCGGCAGGATCTTTGGGCCGGTGGATCTTAGGCCTTCCCATGAAAGACTGGCAAACAGCCGCTCCTTGGCTGAGAGCTATGGTGGTCATCCAGATGTCGATACCAAAATTGGCAATAGCCTCATCCCATATATCGCTTTCCAGATAAGTGCATGCAAGATCGCCGCTAAATCCGAAATCTCCTCCAATCGGCTGGCGGACTCTTCTTCCATAAAGCGCGCGCGACAGGGGATAAGCGATTCCGTTGGTGATGGTCCCGTCGTATTTGTGTCTTACATAAAGCGGCGCTGCGTAAGAGAAATCGTTGAACAAGGGTTCGGCCAAATGCTTGATCCATTCAGGTGTAATACTTTTCAAATCAGCATCGACCACGACGATGGCTTTAGCGCTCAGTTCGACCACTTTTCGAAACAGGTTTCTGAGATTGTTTCCTTTCCCTTTGACTCCCGGCTGGGTGGAAAGATAAAGCTTGGGGACTTTGGTCTGCGTCTCCAGGAAGGCTTTCTTCGTGTCGTCCGGGGAGTTGTTGTCACAGTTGATGATCACTGAACTTTTATCGCGGAAATAGCGGAAGAGCCCCTCGCTTGCTTGAAACACGGGATAAGTAATGGACTCGGCTTCATTGTATGACGGTATAGCTACAACCAATTCAGCTTTTTTAATGTTGTCAGGGTTGACTTCAGATTCAAACATTTTCTTGTTCTCCTCGATTCCATTTTCCGACCAGAATGTCGCTTACTGCGGCATTCCAACCTGCAGGCCCGGTTTCCGCCGTCGTCATTAAAGACGGGATTTCCATGAAGAGCTCGGGATAACTCCGCGAAGACTTGACCAGAACAGGATAATCTACTCTCTTAAGCATGGAGAAATCATTGGGGCCGTCTCCAAGAGCCACGGTTTTCACGGGATCATAGTATGTTTTGAACCACCGGGTAAGCTTATCAAGGGCCTGCCCCTTATCATGAAATCCTTGTAGGTGGTAGAAACGACCTCCCTCAGTGATCATGAGGCCTCTTTTTTCGGCAGCCTCAATCAGGCGTTCCCTGTGGATTTCTTTACGGTTAGAAACGATAAAGGGTTCATCGTATTCGCGCATGGCCGCGAGACGGGCTCTTTCCGAGTCAAGACCGGTAAGTGCGGAAATCTCCTCTACAGTCATATCTGAAAACCCTCGGATGGTCCAGTAAAGCTCATCCCTAATCTCTCGCAGGGCGGCTACGAGCTCCGGGTAGGACCGGCCCAGAGACCATTTCCAAACTTCGCCGAAAAGGACGGCGTCCGAGGGAGGTTCTAAAGCGCTTTCCGCAGGGAAGAAGATGCCGCCGCCGTTTTCCGAGATGAAGGGGGAGGAAAGACCCAACTCAAAACGAAGGGTATCGATTTCCGCCCTTGTTTTACTCGATGCCAGGATGAGAGGGATTTCAAGTTTCTTGCATAAGGTAAGAGCCGGTTTCGCCTTGTCCCACCGATACGTTTCATGATCCAGCAAGGTCCCGTCCAGGTCTGTGAATATCATCAAAAGGCGGGTTTTTTTAAGCAAAGCGTCGTTTCTCACGTTCCACCACGTCGATTAGATCGTAATAGATTCCCGGCAATTTGTTGTTAACCCTTTCCCATGAGACGGTCTGGGGCGTTTCAAAAACGCTTTTTTGGGCATTACTCTCTACGGATAGAATAGCTCCGGCCAGACCCTGATCGAGGTAAGGCTTAAACTCCTCATGGCTGTTTACGAAGCGAAGAAACTTTTCGGTCATTTTGTAGGGGGATGAGAGCAGTTCTCCGGCGTAGAGGATTGACTGCTGAAAGACGGTTTTGACAAGGGTTTCTTCAGCGTCGCGATCATACTTAAGATTGTTGAAAGATGCATCATCAGAGTACTTCTTGATCAATTCTTCGGCTATGGCATGGTAGGTGATGGCGAGGTCGCGGAAAAAGGTATCGGAGAACTCCAGACCCTCTTCAATGACCAAGGCATTCATCAGCGTCGTGACCACGTCGACGGCCATGCGATTGAGTCCCTTGGATTCGTCCTGCCTGGAAATTTCCTGATGCTTGTGATCAAAAGGATGTTCTGTGAACATTACCTGCGCTGCGGAAGAGGCTTTTCGGTAAACCTCGATAAGGGTGAAGATCTCAACGCCCCAGTTTGTGGCGAAACGCATTTTTTTAAGCAAGTCCGTATGAAAAGCCACTTCGCCTGAAAGCTGGTAGTTGAACCCTAACAGGAAATCAATCAGCCGGAGCATTTTCTCTTCCTGGCTCTCCGTGAACTTTCTTTTAAGGGAGAGAAGAAGCGGATCGAGAAGAAGTCGTTTTACTCTGCCGTAGAGTTCTCCGTCTTTGAGACGGGCGTAGAAGGCCTTGGAAAAGTCATAGCCCAGTACCACGACAGGGTAGAGAAGACGCTCAAGCTGGATCCGGTGAAAGGTCCTGATATCCGCATCAATGAGTCCAACGGATTCGGCGCCTGTTGCAATGGCAATCCCAAAGCTTAGAAACATGTTCTTTCCCTTGCCCGGTTCCTGGATATTGAACCCCGCCTCATTAAGCTTCTCGTAAATGCTGAGAAAGCCCGAACCGCCGTTCCACTGAATGAGATGATTCTTGATTTCGTGTTTTCGGAGAAGATCCCGCAGCATGAACGCCTCTGCTTCATCGGCCCGGTCGAGGCCGAAAATGACTGCAGAAAGATACCGGATCTCCCTAAGCTGCCTCAGGATATTTTCGAACACGGGGAGGTTTGTCGTATCGGTGAATTCACTGGCGAGGAGCGGTATAATGATCACGGTCTTCTTCCATTTTGAACGGAGCCTGAGGTGGTTGCGCAAATGTCTCCGATCCTGGTCGAGAATATGGAATGTCGTCATTTTGAGTCGGTTTTGGGAAAAATCGGACATGCGGCTCTCCTATCAAGGCTGAAAAAAAGAAACCTAATTGAAATAGATGTTCTTTGTCAACCTGCGTGGACACCGCCGCATGGGCTCATGAAGGAGAAAAGCCCGTCGCGTCTTCTTGTCAGAAAAGTCTTTTCTGAGCATCTTCCGTTTCTTCCGGAGGGATGCCGAAATGCTGATAGGCCAGCTTAGTGGCCACTCTTCCTCGGGGGGTCCTCTTAATATACCCTATGAGGATAAGGAAAGGCTCGTAGACATCCTCAAGCGTATCCTTTTCTTCACTCACAGCAGCAGAGAGAGAATCCAGGCCTATGGGGCCTCCATTGAACTTCTCGATGATGGTCAGCATGATGTGGCGGTCCATCTTGTCCAGACCTATGTCATCCACGCCCAGCATGTTTAAGGCCTCCCGGGCAACTTTGTGGGTAATGACTCCTTCCGCCTCTACCTGTGCAAAATCTCGGACTCTTCTTAGCAGCCTATTTGCCACCCTGGGCGTCCCTCGCGATCGACTTGCAATTTCAAGCGCGCCCTCATTGCGGATCTGGATATCCAGAATGCGAGCCGAGCGAAGAATGATCTCTTTGAGATCCTTTGGCTCGTAAAAATCCACCCTAAGGATCACGCCGAACCTTTCCCTGAGAGGAGGGGTGAGGAGACCGGTGCGGGTTGTGGCTCCTATAAGAGTGAAAGGAGGAAGGGGGATCTTCATGGTTCGTGCCGACGGGCCCTGGCCTATGATGATGTCGAGCTGGAAGTCCTCCATGGCCGGATACAGGATCTCTTCCACCACATGGTTGAGACGGTGCACTTCATCGATGAATAGGACGTCTTTGGGATGCAGGCTCGTCAAGATGGCCGCAAGGTCTCCGGGCCTTTCGAGCACAGGACCGGAGGTGCTGGTTATATTCACGTTCAGCTCGTTTGCGATAATATGGGCCAAAGAGGTTTTGCCGAGACCGGGGCTGCCGTGAAGGAGCACATGGTCCAGAGCGTCGGCACGACCTTTTGCAGCTTCAACAAAGATCCGGAGGTTTCTCTTCAGTTCTTCCTGGCCGATGTAATCCTCAAAGCTTTTCGGTCTGAGACTGATTTCCGCCGGGGCTTCCTCAATGACGGGCTCCGAATCAATGATTCTCTGCTTGGCCAAGCCTTTCTCCTCGATGAAATCCGTTTTAATGGAGTTCATTTCAGTTCAGCAACCTAAGAGCTTCCCTGATCCATGCCTCAAGGCTGGGTTCCTTGAGTCTGGAACGCGCCTTTTCCACACAGTCCCTTGCCGACTTTGCCGAATAGCCGAGATTGACCAGAGCGGATAGTGCGTCCTCATAGACCGTCTTCTCGTCGGGAGGCATTTTAATCGCGGGAAGGGGGGCTTCTTCTCTCAAGACTTTAAGGGCTTTCTCCCTCAGTTCCAGAGCGATCCTTTCCGCTGTTTTTTTCCCTACCCCCGGAATTGATTGCATTCTTGCTGCATTTCCTTGTGTCATGGCTTGCAGAAGTTCCTCCGGGCCGATGCCCGAGAGAATATTGACGGCAAGCTTTGGGCCGATTCCGGTGACAGCGATGAGGAGTGTGAAAATCTGTTTTTCCAGCATTGTCTGAAAGCCGAAAAGTACTATGGCGTCTTCCCTTACATGGGTGTGAATGTGGAGGCTTACTTTTTCCTGGAGGTCGGGCAGAGCATAAAAAGTGGAGAGAGGGAGAAAAACCTCATAGCCGATGCCGTTGTTGTCTATGACGACCCTGTTGGGGGCCTTAAACAGTAAAATTCCCTTCAAAAAAGCTATCATAAAAACTACTTCATGCCTTCCTGCTTACTTGTTACCCAGTCGGCTCCAGTTAATGTGACAGACCGCTGCGGCCAGAGCGTCCGATGCGTCAAGGGCAGGAGATTTTTTGAGCTTCAGCATGATTTGAATCATGGCCCGAACTTGCTCCTTGGTTGCGCGGCCGTAACCTACGACGGATTTTTTTATCTCCAGTGGTGAGTACTCAAAGATTCTGATCCCGCACTCTACGGCCGCGATGAGCACCGCACCCCTAGCGTGGCCGATTTTCATGGAACTTTGGAGATTCTTATGAAAAAAAATATCCTCCACAGACATCTCGTCGGGGCCGTAGCGTTCCATGATCCGGGTCATGACCCGGAAGATTTCATGGATCCTCTCATAGAAGGGAAGATGTGCGGAAGTGGTCACCGTGCCGGAATCCAGGCAAATAAGCTGACGGTCTTTTTTATTGACCAGCCCGTATCCCGTCACCCTGGACCCGGGATCCACCCCCAGGACAAGCATTAGCTGCGGGCCTCGAAATATTCGTCCGGAATATCAAAATTAGCATACACGTGGCTGATGTCGTCGATATCTTCCAGGGCATCCATAAGGGTGAGCATTTGCTCGGCCTTCTTTCCCTCCAGCCTGACCGTGTTTTGTGGGATCATGGTTATCTCTGCAAGGCTGTATGGAATGCCTGAGCCGTCAAACGCCTTTTTCACCTTTTCTAAGTCCGAAGGTTCCATGACCACTTCGAACTGCGCGCCTGCCTCTCTTACGTCCTCTGCGCCTGCGTCAAGAGCGATCTCCAATATCTTTTCTTCCGCCGCCTTGTCGTCATCAAAGACGATGAGGCCTTTTTTGACAAAAATCCACCCTACGCAACCCGGCGAGCCAAGGCTGCCTCCGTGCCTGTCAAAGACATGCTTAAGATCCGCCACGGTCCGGTTCTTGTTGTCAGTTAGACACTCGATAAGCACGGCAACACCGCCCGGGCCGTAAGCTTCGTAGTTCACTTCTTCATAGGATGCGCCTTCGAGCTCACCCGTCCCCTTCTTGATCGCCCTTTCAATGTTGTCTTTCGGCATGTTTTCCGCCTTTGCAGCCTGAATGGCTGATCTCAGACGGGCATTGCCGGTGACATCTCCGCCTCCCACCCTGGCGGCCACCGAGATCTCTCTGATAAGCTTCGTGAAAATCTTGCCCCTTTTCGCATCCATTGCGCCCTTCTTGTGCTTGATGGAAGCCCATTTCGAATGGCCCGACATTGTTTCGTCCTCCTGATTGAATCGGTTAATATTCGCCAGAAGCCGGTGTTTAGCGAAGATGAAATCTGCTCTCGCAGATTGCACAGAACCTTCCGCCTTTGCCACCCCGTGCTTTCAAAGTCCTCCCCGGTTCTCTTCGTTTTGCAGTTTTGAGAGGAACCCCCCATGCCCAACGCCGGAATCGAAGAGTTTCAAAAAGCCGAAGCGTTAACAATTTTCTAAGAGATAATCTCTCGGATTTATAAAGTTAGAATCTAAACCCTTGAACCTTTATATTCCTGAAAACTCTACAGCTATTCTTTGAGGCCGAGGCCGAGCAGATAAACCTCCCTGCTGGCCTTGCGCACTGCAGTAGGTCGGACCGTTCGACCGCGGCCGAATTTTCGTAGTACCCCTTCCCTGAATGTTTTAAGGTCTTCCCCTTCAAAAATTTTGCAGAAAAAATTTCCGCCCTTTCTCAATAAAGCAAGGGCAATGCGGAAAGCCTCTTCAGCCAGGCTGAGAGAGCGAGCCGTATCTGTCACTGCGATTCCCGTAGTTTGGGGTGCAAGGTCGCTGATGATTGTATCGCGAGGGCCTACTTCTCGAAGCAACCATTCTATATCCAGGCCCAGAATGTCAGCCTTCAGAAACCTGAAGTTCGGCGCCGACAAGCCTTTGGGTTGTTTAAGGTCCATTCCCACCACCTCACCCTTGCTCCCTACCTTTTTCAGACAATACAGAGACCATGAGCCGGGGTAACATCCCAGATCAAGGATTCGGTCTTGGGGACGGATCAATCCGTATTTTTTGTCGATCTCTTCAAGCTTATACACGGACCTTGCCAGCCGGTGCTCTTTCCTGGCTTGAAGAGCATAGTGATCGTCCCACTTGCTTCTCTTTATAACCCCCACGTTGACCCACGAAAAAGCCGTTTGATCCATAAAATAACTACCATAACGCCGGGGCCTTTGCAAATGATTCTACAGGCTTTCAAAAAAAGATTTTGGGTAACAATTTGGCTGTTTGAAAAAACGCGGGTTTTTTCTTGACACTCCGAAACCGCTTGTTTATAGTCCATTTTCCGTATAAGACCGCCTGCGTGATGCATCGCAAAACACATCACGAAATTACTGCCTTTTTGTCGATTGCAAGAAAAGCGGTTTAGATTTCGTAGCTCCGCGGGAAGACTTATCCGGGAGAAATGGAATTGAGTAAATCAGAGTTTTTCAGATAAAACGATGAAGCTTGAAGAACTTCTTTTAGAACGGGCATCTCAGGTACTGAAAAGGTGGACGGATCTTATCTTCGATTCCTACCCCGCGGATGCCCGGAGATTTCTGAGAAAGCAGGAGGATCCTTTTGCCAACCCGGTAGGAAGCGCTTTTTCTCGTGAGATCGAAACGTTCTATCGGGAATTTATTGGCCCTGCAAATCCTGAGAAACTCTCCGCTGCGCTTGAGACTGTTATCCGCATCAGATCCGTTCAGGAATTCTCCGCCTCAGGTGCCGTCAGGTTTCTGTTTCTTCTTAAAAAGATCATTCGTGAAGAGACGAGTAAAGAGGTTCGGGGAAACCGTATTTCTCAAGACGAATTACTCGCCCTGGAATCGAGATTGGATGATGCCGCCCTGGCCGGTTTTGATCTTTACATGAAGTGCAAAGAAAAAGTTTACGAGATCCGGGCCGGGGAGGCTCGAAGTCAGGTATCGGGATTGCTGAGGAGAGCAGGCTTGATTTCGGAGGTTCCCGCGTGGGATTCCGAGGGTAAGAAGAGCACCTTGGGTTGATTGCTCATCAGATAAAAACGAGGTAGTTTCCATGAATTTCATTTTCAGCATTGTGCTTTCCTCCGTTGTGGTCCTGATCCTCGTGCTGATCCCGTGGATAGGTGTGGGGGCGCTCAAGCTTGATACTCTTTTCGGGATCATCATCCCCTACATTGCTCTTTTCGTCTTTTTTGCGGGAATCATAGGCCGGGTGATCGGATGGGCCCGATCGCCAGTGCCCTTCAGGATTCCGACCACGGCAGGGCAGCAGTGGAGTTTGCCCTGGATAAGGCGCAGCCCCTTGGAGAACCCGAAAAGCACGGCAGGCGTCGTGGGAAGGATGATTTTTGAAGTGCTCACCTTTCGGTCTCTTTTCCGGAATACCAAGCTGCAATTCAGGTCCGGCTTCAGGATCGGTTATGAGTGGGAAAAGTGGTTGTGGCTTTTTGCCCTTGCCTTTCATTATTCCTTCCTGGTTGTTCTCATAAGACATCTTCGGTTTTTTACGGAGCCCATCCCCGGCTTTGTCAATCTGATCGAGCAGTTGGACGGTCTGATGCAGACCGGGGTCGCCCCCGTCGAAGGATTCATGCTTCCGAGTGTCATGATCAGCGGATTCGTCCTCTTAGGAGCTGTCACCCTTCTTGTTCTTAGACGAATCCTGATTCCCCAAGTAAATTACGTTTCTCTGCCCGGCGACTATTTCCCGTTATTCCTTATCACCGCCATCGGTCTCACGGGCGTTCTCATGAGGTATGTGCTCAAGGTAGACATAGTGAGTGTGAAAGAGTTGACCATGGGGCTGGTGACGTTTCGTCCCTCTATTCCTTATGAGATCGGGGTACTTTTTTACATTCATCTGTTTCTTGTGAGCGTGCTGATCGCCTACATTCCCTTCAGCAAGATTACCCATATGGCCGGGGTCTTCCTTAGTCCAACACGGAATCTTTCGAACAACAGCCGTTTCGTACGTCATATCAACCCCTGGAGTTATCCCGTTCCCGTGCATACGTATGACGAGTACGAAGAAGAGTTCAGAGACAAGATGATAGCGGTCGGACTGCCGGTCGAGAAGATGCCGGAAGAGGAAGCCGGATCGGCGGAAGAAGAAAAGGAGTAGATATGGCTGAGAAAATCATGAAACCCGAGGAAATGGCGAACGTCAATCATACGCCACCCCTCCTGAGCGGGTGGATGCACAGGCCTGTAGAAATAAAATCCGGGATCTATTGCTATCCGGCCAAACCGGCCAGCCTTGAGTACGTGAGCTTTCCCCATGCGCGGGAGTGGTCACCGATGGATGAGGACTGGAAGCTGCCTCCCAACTGGAAAGAAATTATCCTTGAAGGGCTCAGGGAGAGGCTGGAGCGATTTCGTTCATTGAAAATTTTTATGGACATTTGCGTTAGGTGCGGCGCTTGCGCCGACAAGTGCCATTTTTTCATAGGGGGTGGTGACCCAAGGAACATGCCTGTTCTCAGGGCCGAACTTCTCCGGTCTGTGTACCGTAAGGAGTTTACAACGGCGGGCAAGCTTATGGGGGAAATCGCCGGCGCGAGAGAACTGACCGTAGATGTTCTCAAAGAGTGGTGGTACTACTTTTTCCAATGCACTGAATGCCGCCGCTGCTCGCTTTTTTGCCCTTACGGCATTGATACGGCTGAGATCACCATCGTCGCCCGAGAACTGCTCAATCTCCTGGGGCTTAACATCGACTGGATCGCCACGCCTGTAGCCAACTGCTACAGGACGGGTAACCACCTAGGCATTCAACCCCATGCTTTCAAGGACATGATCGACTTCTTCCTGGACGACATCGAAGATATCACGGGCATCAGGATGGAGCCCTCCCTTAACCGAAAAGGTGCGGAGATCCTTTTCGTGACGCCTTCGGGAGATGTTTTTGCCGATCCGGGGACCTACACCTGCATGGGGTATATCATACTTTTCCACTACTTGCAGAGCCTGGGCTTTGATCTGACCTGGAGCACCTTTGCCTCTGAGGGAGGAAACTTCGGCTACTTCACATCCCATGAAATGGCCAAGCGACTCAATGCCAAGATGTATGCCGAGGCCAAGCGTTTGGGGGTCAAGTGGATTCTTGGTGGGGAATGCGGTCACATGTGGCGGGTGATCAATCAGTACATGGATACTTTCAACGGACCTGCCGACTTTCTGGAAGAACCCGTTTCGCCCATTACGGGGACCAAGTTCGAAAATGCTAAGACGACCAAGATGGTCCACATCACCGAATTCACGGCCGACCTGATCAAGAACAATAAGCTGAAACTGGACGCGAGCCGGAACGACAATCTCAAGGTCACGTTTCACGATTCCTGCAACCCTGCGAGAGCCATGGGCCTTTTGGAGGAGCCGCGCTACATCATCCGGAACACCTGCAACCACTTCTACGAGATGCCTGACAACACAATCCGGGAGCAGACCTTCTGCTGCGGGAGCGGCGCCGGTCTCAATGCGGGCGAAAACATGGAGCTCAGGCTGCGAGGCGGATTGCCCAGGGCCAATGCAGTCAAGTACGTGCATGAAAAATTCGGGGTCAACATGCTCTCCTGCGTTTGTGCCATTGACAGGGCCGTGTTTCCGGCTCTTATGGAATACTGGGTGCCCGAGGTGGGCGTGACGGGCGTTCACGAACTGGTGGGAAACGCTCTCATTCTTGAGGGAGAGAAGAAACGGGAAACCAATCTCAGGGGTGAACCCCTTCCCGGCATGGAGGAAGAAAAGGATGTATGACGGCGGAAAGATTATAACCGGCCTGGTCATCGGTGTGGGCCTTTTACTGTTTCCCGTATTCTATAATGCGGGAAAAGCGGCAAAGGCTCCTGAACGTGTGCTCACGGAGAAGGCCAAGGCGGCACAGAAGTGTGTTGAGCCCATATCCTTCATGAAAACGGAGCACATGAAAATGCTTGACGAGTGGAGACAGCAGGTGGTCCGAGACGACGTGCGGTATTACAAGAGTACATCCGGAAAGGAATATTATAAAGGCCTGCAGACCACATGCCTGGACTGCCACTCCAACAAGAGCAAATTCTGTGACCAATGTCATGACTATGTGGGAGTAGATCCCTACTGTTGGGATTGCCATATTGAGCCTAAGGAGAATCAGTGATGGCTATGGATCGAAGAGATTTCCTAAAGATTGCCGGGCTGACCGCTCTTTTGGGGATAGGCGGAAAAACCGGGTTTGAATTGCTTGCCCCAGGGGCTGCGGAAGCTGCGCTTAAGGATATTCCTTTGACGGCGGGCAAGAAATGGGGCATGGCCTTGGATGTTCTGCTCCTGGACGAAGAGGTAATGGACGCATGTGTCGAGGCTTGCCACAATCATAACAATGTGCCCCACATAGGGAATCCAAAGGAGGAAATAAAGTGGATCTGGAAAGAAACCTATGACCACGCATTTCCAGGTCAGGAAAACGAGTATCTCGCCGAAGCTTTCAAAAAGAAAAATTTCCTCCTTCTGTGCAATCATTGCACCAACCCCCCTTGTTGCAGGGTTTGCCCGACCAAGGCTACATGGAAAAGAGAAGACGGCATCGTGATGATGGACATGCATCGCTGCATAGGATGCCGATTTTGCATGGCCGCCTGCCCCTATGGAGCGAGAAGTTTCAACTGGGGAGATCCCCGGAAAGCGCCCAAAGAATTAAATCCGGATTTTCCCACTAACAGGGAGTTTCCAATGCGTTCCATGGGCGTGGTGGAAAAGTGCACCTTCTGCGCGGAAAGGCTGGCAAAGGGTCTTTTCCCGGCCTGTGTGGAGGCAGCCGCCAAAGTAAAGCCGAACGCGCTGATCTTTGGGGATCTGGATGATCCACAGTCAGAAGTGAGAGGGGCGCTTCGCAAGCGTTACTCGATTCGGCGCAAGCCGGAGCTGGGTACGGGGCCTAATATTTTCTATATGATATGAGGTGGTTATGCTCGACAAAGCATTAAAGGGAAGTCCGAGGTACTGGGGATGGGTTGTGATTCTGCTCGGTCTTATCGGGGCCGGGTTCGGGTTTTACCTTTATCAATTTTCCGAGGGCCTGAAAATTACCGGCATGAGTCGCGATGTGTCTTGGGGTTTCTACATCGGCCAGCTTACCTATTTCGTGGGCGTGGCGGCCTCCGGTGTGATGGTGGTTCTGCCTTACTACCTCCACGACTACAAGGCCTTCGGCAGGATCACCGTCTTGGGAGAGTTCCTGGCCGTTGCGTCCATTATTATGTGCGGCCTTTTTGTCATGGTGGACCTCGGAAATCTTCCCAGGATGCTCAACATTATTATTTATCCCAACCCGACCTCCATCCTCTTCTGGGACATGATTGTCCTGAATGTATATATGCTCCTGAACCTCGTCATCGGTTGGAACGTATTGAGCGCGGAGAAAAAAGGGATGCCCTATGCCGGATGGGTGAAGGTTCTTGTTTATATATCCATCCCCTGGGCTTTCAGTATCCACACGGTGACGGCCTTTCTCTACGCCGGGCTTCCCGGAAGGCACTATTGGCTAACGGCAATTATGGCGGCCCGCTTTCTGTCCTCCGCTTTTTGCTCAGGACCCGCTCTTCTAATTCTGCTTTGCCTCATCGTGAGAAAGTTTACCCGCTTTGATCCCGGAAAAGAGCAGATTCATACCCTGGGAAGCATTGTTACCTATGCCATGATTTTGAACGTCTTCTTCTTTGCTCTGGAACTCTTCACAGCCTTTTACAGCCAGATACCCGGACACATGCATCCCATTGTATATCTGTTTGCAGGTCTGGAAGGGCACTCTAGACTGGTTCCCTGGATGTGGACGGCCGCCTTCTTTGCTTTTGTCGCGTTGCTGCTTTTGATAATCCCGGCTACGAGACGGAAGATTGACGTGCTTGCCGTAGCCTGCGTTTGTGTGGTCATCGCTACGTGGATCGACAAAGGCTTAGGCCTTGTGATCGGAGGCTTTGTTCCCAATGCCTTTGATCGCGTGTTCGAATACTGGCCGACCTTTCCGGAGATTATGATCAGCGTCGGTGTGTGGGCAACGGGATTTTTTGTCTTGACCATCCTTTACAAAGTGGCCACTTCGGTCAAAGAAGAGGTGGCGGTCTGAAAAGAGGCTTCGCTAACCATAAAAGAGCTTTCCAATAGGGGAGAGAAAAGCAATAATCCTGGACCTAACTACTTGAAATGCCTGTGGTAATGGCTATAATTCTCTTCCCATTCCAAAGAGAGGAAAAAGCTTGACACCCCTATTTTACTTTGTTAAAGAGGCTTGACGTTTTCGCTGGAAAAGCGCTTCAATAGCGTCGGATTAAATAAAACAGAGGAGGAAATATCAGATGCCTTACGAAGTTACGGTTGACCACGACAAGTGTGAGGGATGTGAGGAATGCGTCGAGGTTTGTCCTGTTGACGTTTATGAAATGCAGGACGGCAAGTCCGTGCCGGTCAACGCGGAGGAGTGTTTGGGTTGCGAGAGTTGCGTGGAAGTGTGTGATCAGGAAGCAATCACAGTGACGGAGATTTAGTTTTCCCTTTATCTCGAAAGAAAAGCCGGTCCGCTCGAAGGGCTGGGCTCTTCTTATGATTCTAAGAAAGGCCGCTTGATGGTGAGCGGCCTTTCTTGTGTTCCGATTCGAAATTCTAGGGGAGTTAGCTTTTCTTCTCGTGGCAGTCGGTGCATTTTCTGTAGGGAGCTTCCTTTCCCTTCATCTCTTTGTGGCATCCGTGACAATTGTTATGAAAAGCGTTCTGCAATCTGTCCACGTTGCCCTTTTTCCCCACAGGGTCATGACATTCAACGCATTTCCTTACCGGATCGGTATCTTTCCAGACATTCTTGTCCTCCTGATACTCATGATGGCATTCCGTGCAAGCAACCTTATACTCTTCGGAGTGCTTCCGATGAGTGAAATTCACAGGCCCTCTTCTGTCTTGATCATAGCCTTTATTGCTGATGACAATTGATTCCGGAATGCTCGCGGCGATCAGCACTCCGACCATGAGAAAAACCAGACCGCAAAAAATAAGAGTAAATAGTGCAAAAGGATTTTTTTTCATTGAATTCCTTTCTCCTTTCATCTTCCGGATGGCTGTTTTTTCATTTCAGCGAATGCGCTCTCTGAGCAAAATTATAGAAGAAAAATCAGAAAACTGTCAACTCCTTTCCAGGCGTTTACAAAGCCGTCAAAGCTTATCGTAGTGGCTGAACTGCATGGTAAAGGTCCCACGGCCCTGTGAAACGGAACGTAGGGCGGTAGAGTACCCGAACATTTTAGATAGAGGTACGCCGGCGGTGAGCACCTGAACAGGACCTTTGCTGGTGATCTGCTCGATCTTGCCCTGCCTTGCATTGAGGTCACCGATCGCTTCTCCCATGAACTCTTCCGGAACGAGAATTTCAACCTTCATAATGGGTTCAAGCAGAATGGGCTTTGCTGATTCGCAGGCGTTGCGAAAAGCCATGGACGCGGCGACGCGGAAAGCCAAAGCATTGGAGTGCACTTCATGGATCTTCACGCCGGCGATGACAGTCTCCACATCAATGACGGGATAGCCCATAAGAACACCTGTGCTTGCCGCTTCCTCCAAGCCTTCTTCAATCGACTTCAAGAACTCCTCGGTGAGGTTTAGATTATCACAGCGCTCCACAATGCGGTTGCCCGAGCCCCTCGGGAGAGGGGAAATCTCGATAGTCAATCCTGCGAAGTGCTCCTGACCGGCCAGTTCTTTGTGGAAGATCTCTTCGTGAACCAGGGTTTTTGATATGGTCTCCCTGTATACCACCTGCGGTTTGCCCTTGTTGGTTTCAACGTAGAATTCCCTTTTGAGACGATTGACTACAATCTCAAGGTGCAACTCCCCCATGCCGGATATGACGGTCTGACCTGTCTCTTCATCAATACGAAACTTGAAGGTCGGATCCTCGTCTGCAAGCTTTGCAAGGGCATCCATGAGCTTGTCTTGATCCTGGATTCCTTTCGGTTCAATGGCCATGGTAATGACCGGCTCGTTGAACCTGATGGGCTCCAGCAGGATAGGATGATCCTCGGCACAGAGAGTGTCCCCCGTGGTGGTGAGTTTGAGGCCCATCACTGCCACGATGTCCCCTGCAGAGGCTTGCTCAATGCGCTCCCGTTTGTTGGAATGCATTCTCAAGAGGCGGGCCAATTTTTCTTTCGCATTCCTGCCGGGATTGTATACGGTATCTCCCACCTTGACCGTTCCTGAGTATACCCGCACGTAGGTGAGCTTTCTTCCCTGGTCCATCTGAACCTTGAAGGCCAGGGCTGAAAAGGGAGCCTTGGAGGTCGAGGGCCGCGTATCCTCCAAACCCGAGGAGGGTTCATGACCGACGACGGCCTCGACCTCGGCAGGCGAGGGGAGGTAGTCCACAATAGCATCCAGCAGAGGCTGGATGCCTTTGTTGCGAAGGGCTGCGCCGCAAAGGACGGGAACCCCCTGAAGCTCGACGGCGGCCTTACGAATGGCACGCTTCAATTCATGGGGCTCCAAGTCTTGTTCAGCCAGATACTTATTCATCACCGCATCATCCGTCTCGGCAAGTGTTTCCAGGAGTTGTTCCCGATAGGAGGAGGCCTCGTCCATTAGGTCCTTTGGAATGGGCAACTCCTGGAACTGAGCGCCCAAGCCGTCGTCTTCCCAAATAATTGCCTGCATCTTCACAAGATCGATCACGCCGGTAAAGGTCTCCTCACACCCCAAGGGTACCTGGAGGATGAGAGGCGTTGCGCCGAGGCGATCAGTAATCATTTTCACAACCCGATGGAAGTCGGCGCCGATGCGGTCCATCTTGTTCACAAATGCGATCTTAGGAACCTTGTATTGATCGGCCTGGTGCCACACCGTTTCCGACTGGGGTTCCACTCCGCCGACGGCGCAGAATACGCCGACAGCGCCGTCCAGAACACGAAGGGATCGCTCCACCTCAATGGTGAAATCCACATGGCCGGGTGTATCGATGATATTGACATTGTGACCGTGCCAAGTCACGGAAGTGACAGCGGAAGTGATAGTGATGCCTCTTTCTTTTTCCTCAAGCATCCAGTCCATGGTTGCTGTACCGTCGTGGACCTCTCCCATTTTATGGACCCGTCCGGTGTAGTAGAGAATTCTTTCGCTGACTGTAGTTTTCCCGGCATCGATGTGCGCGATGATGCCGATGTTGCGTGTTTTAGCGAGTTTGGAATTTGGTGCCATCGAACGATCCAATCATCGACGTTTCTTTGTTTTATGAAGTAACCCGAATTCCTGCCTAGGGGCGAAACCGATGCGCACGGAGCGACCCGGTCGGTCAAAGGCTGGAAGTTTACGGCATGCAAGAGGGCCTGTCAAGATGCGCGCCTGAATTCCGCGATGGCTGTCATATCTGCCGTGATGGATTTCACTGCGGCGAATCGGAGTAAAATCTTAGGGATCGGGAAAGGAGCGATCCGAGGAGAATGCATAGGCCGACCGCGGCAATCCCGAAATCAAAAACGCCTGCGTCACCCATCATTCCGATCCCGATCGGCACGATTCCGCCGCCCAAGAGAAAACCTGTGGGGACAGTCAAGGAGACTGCGATGCTTCGAATTTCAGGAGGGCCGATATAGGAAATGGCGGCAAAGCCTGCAGGAAAGAAACAAACAGCCACCATGGGCTGCAGAAACACGGGCAGAATAACCCACCACCCCGGGAGGCCTGCAAGGAGCAAGGTCAGAAAGCCGGTTACAAAAAGGACATAGACAAGGGTCCTTTGCGCCCCGATGCGGTCGGTGGCCCATCCGGCGATTAAGGAGGTAAACACCCCCGCGACTCTTGACAGGCCGACGATCGTGTTGGCAAAGCCCCGGTCCATGCCCCGTTCCGCTGTGAGGTAGAGGGGAAGCATGCTGTAAATGCCGAGACTTCCTGCAACGCCGGCGCTGAAAAGGGCGATCATGATCCAGAAGGAAGGGCGATCCAAAAATACTTTAAACGCTTTGAGATTGGGTGGTTCCCCCTTGAACCTCCCGCCGCGACCGAAGCGGAAAAAAACGAATGCGAGGAGGATGGATAGAAGCCCCAGCACGTCTAGAACTCCGCGCCACGTCATGAACCCCAGAAAGGCTTCTGCGAGAAGGGGTGCAAGGACGAAGCCTAGGTTAGGGGCCAGCTCATGGATAGCGAGGGCTTTGCCCCAGTTCTTGGAACTGACCAGGGACGTGAGCACGGCAATCCCCGAGGGAAGGTAAAACCCTGCTGCCAGGCCCAAGCCGAAGAGCCCGAACCGAATGCCCCAAAGCCCTTGACACATTGAAACGAATAGAAGCTCTAGTCCCACGGCGGCAGCAGAAAAGATGATCGTATTGCGATGATTGATCCGGGAAGAGAGGAAACCGGATGCCATTACTGTCACAAAGTATCCCGCCGTCATAAGAAGAAAAAAGGATCCCGCTTGGCCGTGGGTGAGACCCAGGTCTGCTTCGATGGCGGGCATGAGAGGGGCAGGAGCAATCCTTCCAATGAAATTGAAGAGAAAAATCAAAGCCAGATAGAGAACAGGACTCACTTCGGCTCTAAATTGGGATTTATCTTCGACCTGCCTGCGCTCCAAAAGTTCATCCCTCCTGCGAAAAACTCAACATCCTATTAAAACGCGGTCGGCTGTATTTACCACAGGTGAGGGCCGTAAAACAAACCTTCCTTTGTTGTAACAATTTAGCTATTTGAAAAATCGCAAGCATCAGGCATGGGGGTCCCTCTTAAAACTGTAAAACGAAGAGTATTCGGGGCGGAGCATGAAAATACCAGGGGTAGCAAAGGCGGGCGGCGAGGCTTCACGGGAACTTCGAGGATCGA
>JAFGDM010000071.1 GCA_016932115.1 Deltaproteobacteria bacterium
CACCACACAAGCAACG
The DNA here is from genome assembly GCA_016932115.1 of Deltaproteobacteria bacterium. Lineage (GTDB taxonomy): Bacteria > Desulfobacterota > DSM-4660 > Desulfatiglandales > HGW-15 > JAFGDM01. The sequence continues at coordinate 17 of JAFGDM010000071.1, forward strand.
GTTCCGGCTCCGAAGTCGTCAACAAGATGCTGGCGAAAGCGCGAGATCTTGGAGTGAACCTTCAGACAAGGACCAAGTTAGAACGCCTCATCAAAGATAAAGATAACAGAATCGTAGGCGTTGAAGTGCGCAAGGGGTACAGGTTCCCTGATGACAATACCGGCAATGCGGAATACATAAGGGCCAAAAGGGCTGTGATCATGGCTTCGGGCGGCTTCAGCCGAGACACGAGGTTGAGATTGATTCATGATCCTCGCCTTGACGATAAATTCGACTCCACCAATCAGCCTGGAGCAACGGGGGAGGCGCTCCTTGCCGCATGTAAGGCAGGAGCGATGGATGTTCACATGGATTGGATTCAACTGGGTCCATGGACAAGCCCCGACGAGAAAGGTTTTGGTTATGTCCCTCAATTCTGCGAAAGACTTGTCGGTTATGCGCCCATGATCAACCCCAAGACCGGAAAGCGTTTCTTCAAGGAAACCGGAAACCGAAAAGAGCGTGCCGATGCGATGATCGTTATCGGCTCCCCGGTTGTGATTTTCGGCGATGCCGACACAGTTGCAAAACGGATCTTCCCTCCCAGTGCTCTTGAGGGAGGTTTAAGGATTGGCGCTATAAAAAAATTTGAGAGCTTGGAGGAAGTGGCCGGGGGCTATGACATCCCTCTCCAGCCGTTCCTGGAAGAAGTCGGCCGATGGAATTCTTTCGTTGAAAAGCGAAAAGATGATGACTTTGACTGTATGATCTTCCCTGATGCCAAGCCGACGGCTAATCCACCTTTCTATGGAGCCAGGCTATGGCCGAAGATCCACCACACCATGGGCGGGCTCCTTGCCGACATTGACGGCCGGGTTATCGGGCTTGATTTTAAACCCATCAGGGGGCTCTATGCGGTCGGCGAGCTTACAGGCGGCATTCATGGAGCGGTGCGTCTCGGCGGTTGCGCAGGCATAGATTGTATTGTAAACGGTCGCGTTGCCGGCAAAAATGCCGCGGCCGAAAAGCCTCTGGCCTAGCCTCCGGGCAAAGGCGGATTGTTTTTTCCGTTGCCCATACCGAGAGGCGCCCATTGGAAAGAAGAATGGAAAGCTTTCAAGATATTGCCGTTGGGAAATGATGTCGCGAACGTCCTTTCCCAACGGAGCTTCTCAGTAAAAAATGGAGCTATCACGCGCTCATCCGAACACAGCCGGTTCTTCCTTGGAACGAGGAAAGACATATGCACTTTAAACACCTCTTATGCTTTGCAGGTTTTTTCCTGGCAATGACCCTTTTATCAAGACACAATCTTTTAAACGCCGATGAGGCGAAACTTTATCAAAAAGACCCCGAGTCTTGTGCAAGCTGCCATATGATCAAGCCCTATGTGGAGACATGGAAAAAGTCCGCTTTCCTGGACCATAAGCATTCAAAAGCCGGGATCGGGTGCATGGACTGCCACTCGGTCCCTGTTGAAAAACAGAAAGAGCACGTGGCAAAAGCAAATGGCAGGGCTTATGACAAACCTCTGCAAGAGCGCGAATACGGGAACCAAGATTGTTTCGCATGCCACGGGAGCTATGAGGAGATCAGCGAGGCCACGAAAGATTTTATCGAGAAAGGGTTGCCCAGGAATCCCCACGAATCTCATTACGCGGAGATGGATTGCAACCTGTGTCATAAGGCCCATAGGACATCTGTCGATTATTGCTCGATGTGCCATCATCCCGCTGTAGACAAACCGGGCTGGACGAGCTTCTAAAAATGAGTTTTGCGTTCTCCAGGTCGCTCGGATACCCCGGAGAAATGCCTGATGCTTGCGATTTTTCAAACAGCTAAATTGTTACAATAGAACAAAGACTTGGAGTGAAAAGGAACCCGCATCCTCTACGGGTTTTTCCTGCTTATCGGGATGTCACTCAGGATCGGGTTATACATCGGCTCAAAGGTACCGCCGGTTGATATGTGGCCTGCAGCCTTTTCGGGCTCCCTCTTCAGATCGACAACCTTGCCTTCACGATCGACCGGTTCCCCTTTGTCATTGACCGCTACGATTCCCGTAGGGGTAATCCCTTTCCCTTCATCGTTGAACGGCCGGCTGGTGATGATTTCTCCCACGGGTATGATCTTTCCTTCGGCATCTCTTGTGGTGCCGTCGGATCGGAATGTGAACGGAACATGTTCTTTCTCAGAGCCGAAAACATCTTTGCCGAGGTTAAAGCTCTGATCAAGAACGATCTTGCGATAAAGCTGAATATTCCGTTTCATAGTTACCTCGTAGGGATAGAGCAGGTTGGCCTTCACATACAGGTTTCCTGTTTTTTCATCATGCTTTAGATACCCCGAATCAGCAACAAAGGCCCTCATCACCTTTTGCCTTTCTTGCAGATGATCTTTTCGCAAACTCTTCCCCATTCTTTTCAGCTTTTCATCGTCAAAAATCGCACTTACATCCTGTTTCAGATCAAGGGAGGCGGCCTTGCCGGCCGCAAAGGCTCTTAGCTCATCGGCCACCTCGCCCGGCATCACCCCGTAAAGGTCGGCCCCTACCACAACATGATAAAAGAAACCGCGCTCACCCATCCCGGAAGATTCATGAACATAGTCCATCAATTTGCTTTGAAGGGGCTTTTTGGAATCGTAGCCGCCATAGTCCATCTCACGCCAGCCTTTATCCCCGGGAAGCTTCCGCTGGAACGACCATACGGAATCCACGGTATTGCCGACCTTGCCGTGGCAGCCGATACATTGCATCATTTCCTCCGTTGTCTGCGGGCGGAGTCGACTCTGACGATCTTCTATAAAACCCGCCAGAAGCCAGCCGGCATTGTTATAGACCCAGCCTTGACCCTCCTTGCCGACGACGTAATCCTCAGGGTGGGCTTCTTCATTGATATCATCCACCCCGACCTCTTTCCATTTATACATGTATCGCATTTCTTTGAGACGTTTGGAGCGCGTCCCCGGAAACTCATATGTTTTCTTCCTGGTTTCGAGAACCCCGTCAATTTTCGTACCGCTTTCGCCGTCCCCATTCCGATCGACATAGTGCAATGGGTGAGCAAACTCGGTTCCCACCGGAAAAAAACCTCTCTCAATTCTGATGTCTGAAGCGTCACCAAGGTAATGGGTTTCTTTAAAACTGCGGTTTTTAATGTTCTTTTCCAGCAGCTCAAGATTCTTCTTGTACGTCTCGGGGCTCGGTTTGCGGCCGGCGGTGCGATAAGCATCAGGGAGTCTTATGTAGATGCCGCTCACGCTTCCGCTCAGGGGTGTGAAGATCCCGTAAGGAAAAAAGTTTACGGCCCGCCAACCGGTTCGTTGAGCCTTTTCGTCTCTTACGAAACCCTCCTTATCGATATATCCGTGGGTGCCGTCCGATGTAGGATTCCGTTCATTTTCCGGGAACAGATGCATTGGATCCAGGGCTGGAAAAAGCACGAAATTTTTAGAGGATTCATTGATCCAGCCATCCGCTTTCTCCGGCCGGGCTCGCCTGAAGGCTTGCAGCCAGTTGTCCTGCCTTATGTAGCTCACGTCATGGAGGTCCGGAACAGGAATCCCCTCTTTGAGGAGCCTTTCATCGATCTCATGAGGAAAAATGGTGTTGCGCCATAGAACCCTGTTGAGATTGGGGGTTGGAAAGCTATACAAAATTTGATCTTCCGCAAGAGGAAAAGCGTTCCCATGCCTTTTTGATGCGAGATAATCAGTGTGACAGTAAAGACAAGCGTTTTGGGTTCCGTAACCCGTCTCGACCCAGCACTGGGCGGGAATAGAGGGCTCCTCATTGTATGATGGCTTGTAAGCAGAACCGGTTCTTTTGAGAAAATCAAAGGGTCCGATGCCTTCGTGAAAGTCTGCAAGCCTTATCGCTTCGGCGGGAAGACCCATTTTCCCAAGCGCTTCTATGGTTTTTTCCATTGAATCCGAAGCTTTCGTCTCGGCAACACTGAGAAACGCGCCTAAAAACAAGATCACGAAAAGAAGAACACGGTTTTTAGCAATGGATCTCATAGACCTCCTCAACTGTCAGTTTAACGTTTCATATCGGTGCCTTCTATCACATGCGGCAGGTCGACCAATGATGTTTGAAGACAGGCGAATGGTTTCTCCGCGCACTATGATCAGCTCCTCTTCCAGCGTTTTTCAGGAAACTTAGCAAGCTGTAACAATTTAGCTGTTTGAAATGCTGAAGTCGATAGGTGTGAGCATGGGGGTCCCTCTTAAAACTCAAAAACGAAAAAGCCACATCGCCGTGTTATGCTTTGGGCAACGGGTGAGGCGGGCGGAGGTCTTCCGGGGTATCGCCGAAAGAGGTCGATCCTCGAA
>JAFGDM010000072.1 GCA_016932115.1 Deltaproteobacteria bacterium
AAAATCCGCTGATGCGGATACCCGGCAAAGGGCCTACTCCGCTGTGCCGTCTTTTACCTGCAGTTCCTCGGGCGGGTTGAAGGGGAGGTCCAGCGTGAACTCCGTTCCTTCTCCCGGCTCGCTCGTTGCGCTGATCGTCCCCCCCAGGCGGTGAATCGTGCTGTAACAGATGGAAAGCCCAAGGCCCGTACCTCTGCCCACAGGTTTTGTAGTGAAAAATGGATCAAAGATCTTGCTCAGGTTTTTCTCGGGAATGCCTGAACCCGTGTCAGCCACAGTGATTCGTACCCTCTGATTGCGATCATCCCACTTGGTAGTTATGCGGACGGTGCCGTAAGGCTTGCCGTCATGCGCGTCAATAGCGTTGGTAAAGAGGTTGAGGAAAACCTGCTGCAATTGGGACGGATCGGAAAGAACCGGTTTCAGATTTGGATCGAGGTCCTTTAGGAACTTGATGCCGCTCGACCGTGCCTCCCTTTCCATGAGTTCTACGATCTCTCCCAGAAATTCATTGAGGTTTACCTTCTCCATCACGGATTTTGTTCGCCTAGAGAAGCGAAGAAGATTGTGAGTGATACGCTTGCACCGGTTGACTTGAACGTCCATCTGATCAAGGGATTCTTTTAAATCCTTCTTGAACTGTTCGTCAAGCGCCGAATGATGCTCCGCCAGATCGAGCAGGATTTGCCTTTCCGTTAGGATGATGGCCAAAGGATTGTTGATCTCGTGGGCTACTCCTGCGGAGAGCTCTCCAAGAGACGCCATTTTGCCGGTTTCCATGAGCTGCTTTGCCAGATGATCGGCCTCTTTGTCACGGTTTTTGATGACCTTGATCAAATGGCGCGTAACCAGGATGGTGACAATCAGGATCGTAAGGGCGCTCAAATGAAGAAAGATCAAGGTTGCATAGTTGGCGTAATTGACCTCGTCAAAGGCCTCCGAGTATTTCTGCTTGACCACCAGCATCCAGCGGGGCTCTTTAAGCCAGGCTGTGGCCATAATTTCCCGGGGAGATTTCTCCGTTAACCGAACCTTGATGCCCTCGTGAAAAGGCTCGAGGGGTATGTCCGCCTTTTCCATGATCTTGCCGCTCGCCCGCGGGGTCGTCTGATAGAAACCATCCTCGTTCAACAGGTAGACTTCGCCGCTCCTGCCGATCCTAACGTTCTCCACAAGAGAGCGAAAAGCTTCCGTATCAACCGTAGCCCGGAGGATCCACTTCTCGCCCTTTTCCATTCGAGTTACTGCGATAATAAAATGAGGCACCTTTCGAAACCCTGTGAACATGTCGCTGACATAGATCCCCTTTTCCATCACTTGTTTGAACCAGGGCTGGTCGACGTAAACCTTATCCATGAGGTCATAAGGCCCCACATAGGCCAGGTGCTTACCCGTTTGGTCTATGACACCCAAGTCGGTTATGGAGCCGAATTCCTGGTTCATGATCTCGAATACATGAGCCAGGTTGCTCATTTCCTTGAGAAAATCTTTGGAGTGTGTTTGGGCGATTAGATTTGCCTTGTGGGTGCTTCTTTTTAAAAAAAGCTCTATGATCCTTTTATGATTGCTCACCTGGGTCTCGAAGGAGTCAACCATACGGGTTTTAGCGAACCTGGTGTAGTGTATGTTGATGGCCCAGCCCACAAGGAGCAGTGGAACTAGGGAACAGACCAGCGTAATTAGGATGAACTTCCTGTGAAGGTGGGCGTAATACGTCTTCTGTTTCTCCTCATCGATCCTGGCGAAGACGCTTTCCTTTTCTTGAGGCATACCTTGTTTTTTTCCTTGCGCTGAAATTAGTTGGGTTGAGTTATCGTAGGGCTCTCTTTTCCAACACGCTTTCTAAAAACATGTTTCTAAAAGAACCGTCTAATATCAATAATACAAAAAACATGCCAAAAATATTGAGTTTTCATAAACACTGTTAAGCGGGTTGCCGGTCACCCTAAAGCATGAAAAACTTCCCCCTCTCCATCCGGTCGGGGAATAGGGCAAGGGGCGAGGTAGAGTATTTTCACGAAAGGGATCGTTCTTTGTCAACCATGAGGTGACTTCTCTGGAAACTGTAGTAACCAGTGGTAGGAGAAGAGCGCTGATAACATCCGTAAATTTCCATGAAAAGATTTCGGGATGGGTTTCGAGAGGGAACCCCCATGGCTGAGGCTGATGAGGTTTTCAAAAAGTGTTATGAAGTTTCTTTCATCCATAACCCCGAAGCGAAGCGTCAGGGTCATTTACCAAAATGTAGCAAAGCTTGATGTTTCAAATGAGACCTCCTATAATAACTTCCAAAATTCTGCTGCCATGCGAGAAGGGAGATTTCATGCAGAATCTCTTCGTTGGTTCCACCGGCGATCGGGCAGGGCACAGTCTCATCACCTGGGCTATTGCCGGGAAGCTCAAGGAAATGGGCCTCACAGTAGGTTTTTTCAAGCCTTTTGGAACAGACCCCGTGTGTATTCAGGACCGCTGGATGGACCATGACGCTTACCTTCTGAAAGAATCTCTCAAACTGAGAGAGCCTCCGGAGGCCATCTGCCCCTTTCTTGTTTCGGACGAGGCATGGAAAACCAAGGCGCGTGAGGAAATCATGGCGCACGTCAAGACGTTGGCCCTGGAGGTGTCGTCATCGAAGGATATCCTGATCATCATGGGGTCAAGGCACATTTTCTTTGATGACGCCGCATGCCCCATACCGGATATTGAATTGATCCCGGAATTCGATGCCGACTGCATTCTCATTCACCGCTATCGCAAGGTTTCACGAACAGTCTACTCCGTTCTCTCCTTCAGTTCCCTGGTTAAGGAAGGGATGCGAGGTCTTATCGTCAACCGCATTCCCCCTGAGGAATTTCGCGAAATCTCATCGGAGCTCGTTCCCACCCTGAGGGAGAAAGGAATCCCGGTTACCACGGCGCTTCCCGAGGATCCTGTCCTTTCCTTTCGGAGCTTTCGTGAATTAGGGGATATCCTGAATGGAGATATTATTTGGGGAAAAGAGCACCTTGACAAACCCGCAGGCGGCATGACCGTTGGCTCCGCCGATTTGACCGGCGATCTGAGTCCTTTTAAAAGGGCCTACAACAAAATAGTCATTCTGGAGGCATTCTTCGATCAAGAAACGGAGGAAAAACCCTCATCTGCAAGAGCGGTGGCGGGGATCCTTCTTACCGGTGGGCGGAAGCCTCCTGATCAACTCGTTCAAGCCGCAACAAAGGCCCGTCTTCCTCTCTTGCTGGTCCGAGAAGATACGTTCGCGACTCTGGAGAAGCTCGATCGGGTAACCTCACACCTCTCTCCGGAGGATGACAAGAAAGTTCGTCATATGACAAAACTTATGGAACAGGACGGCGGTTTCGATAGGCTGGCAAGGTCGCTCGGCATTTTCCGCAAGTAATTCAGCGTAAGACGTCAGCAACGATACCGATCAATTTATCCGGAGAAATGGGCTTGGAAAGGAACAGATTGGCCCCTGCCTCCAGTCCTCGACTTCGGTCTTCGTCGCGGCTTTTAGCCGTTAGAAAAACAATGGGCGTTTCCTTGTAGGGTTCTTTCTCTCTGATGCGTTTGCATAGCGTAAAGCCGTCCATTTCAGGCATGATCACGTCAAGCATGAGGAGATCGTAATCGCCTTCATCCAGTTTCCGCAGGGCCTCTTCGCCGCTTGAAACCGCCTCGATTTCATATCCCTCCCATTTGAGGAGTTCATCAATGGCCATGAGCACCATTTCGTCATCATCGACCACGAGAATCCGTTTCCCCATTACATCACTCCTTTCCGGTTTCCTTTGCAGGCAATGTAAGAGTCACCTCCGTCCCATCCCCTTGCAGGCTCTTGATATCAATTCTTCCTCCGTGAGCCTCTGCAATCCCGAAGCAGAGAGACAACCCCAGGCCCGTGCCTTTTCCTACGGGTTTGGTGCTGAAAAAAGGTTCGAAAACCTTTTCCATGTTTTCGGGGGCGATTCCGGCGCCGCTATCCTTAATGGAAACAAGGACGGAAGGCACTGTCTCATCTTGCGATAATCGGGAGGTGATGGTCAATTCTTTTTTTTGACTCCCGGCTTCGTCAATGGCATCCCTTGCGTTGGCGATGAGGTTTAGGAATACCTGTTCGAGCTGATTCGAATCACCCATGACCTTGGGCAGGTTGGGAGAAAGCTTTTTGACAAGGGAGATGCCGTGGTTGAGCAGTTGCTGACCCGTGATGATCAAAGCGTTTTCTATAGGTTGATTGATGTCTATCTTTTGGAATTCGGGTTTGGTCTGTCTTGAGAATTCCCTGAGGTGATTCACAATTTTCTCAATTCTATCGTTGCATTTGCGGATAAGTTCAAGTCGTTCTCTCTCCGGCCAATCCTGGGGGACGTTCCGCATCATAACATGTAGGATTGTCTGGGAAGCCATGAGAGGGTTATTGAGTTCATGGGCCACACCTGCCACCAGTTCTCCGAGAGCGCGCATCTTGGAGGCTTCGATAAGACGGGCTTGCGCGGCCTTGAGCTTTGCCTCCAGAAGCTTCTGTTCGGTAATGTCCTT
>JAFGDM010000073.1 GCA_016932115.1 Deltaproteobacteria bacterium
CCATTACCTGGACCCGGAGGCCTTTGGGAAACTGATGGCCACGGAGCATGAGCTCTTCGGAAAACTGATACAGGAAATGAAGAAATAATAACGATCCAAAAGGAGGTAAGGCCATGAAAGCCGTCAGAACAAATTTCGTTTTCTCGATAATGGTTTCGCTCTGTTTCCTCTTCGCCTTTGCAGGGGCGGCTCCCACTGTCAAAGCTCAGGGGAAGACAACGATTCGGATAGGCAGTCCGTTCAAACCAGGAACTATTGTGGTTGACGCGGCGGAGAAGTTCAAAGAACTTGTTGAAAAGGAGAGCGCAGGCCGCATTGAGGTGACGATTGACGCAGGAAACAAGGCGGAAATTGAAATCAACAAGATGAACAGGACAGGCGAGCTCGAAATGCAGTCTAATGGGACAAATTTCCTGGAGCTCTACGCGCCCCCGTACTACTTTTTCACCGCTCCCTACGTCATGAAGGACTTTGATCACTACATGCGCGTCTGGAACGGCAAGCTCGGCCTGCAAGCACGGGCCCAACTGGAGAAGAACGATTTGAAATATCTGGCGACCATCTACCGGGGGCTGAGGCAGATGACAACGAATAAGCCGGTCTACACACCGGCTGACGTATACAACTTAAAGCTCCGCTTGCCGCCCATCGCCACCTGGATGGCTGTCTGGAAAGCTATGGGCACAGACCCCGTCGGCGTCCCGCTGCCCGAGCTCTTTGATTCCCTTAAAACAGGTAAGGCCGAATCGTCGGAAGGTGACCTGCCGCAGATTGCCGGCTTCAAGCTTTTCCAGGTCCAAAGCCATTTGATCATCACCAACCATCTTGTGCAAACCGCGGGAATCTTGATCCACAAGCCCTTCTTCGACAAGCTTTCCAAGGCGGACCAGGACCTCATTGTCAAGGCTGGAAAGGAGGTGGAGGAATGGGCAAACAATAAGATCAAGACCGATGAACCGGCCACGCTCGTAAATCTCCAGCGCCAAGGCATGCAGGTGGTGATCCCGAACGCCGATGCCTTCCGCACAAAGGCTAAATCGGCTGTTGATGAGCTGTTCAAAACTCAATGGCCGGTCACGACCTGGGCTGAGGTGCTTGATCAGTAAGGAGAGGGCGATGGGACTGGATGATGAGATCAGGGAAAAGGAAAGAAGGATCAGAACTCTGCTTCAGTCCAGAGGTCTCGGAGGGATTCTTCTCAAGAGGCAGGCGAATTTTTCCTGGATGACGGGGGGAGGTCTCAACCTCGTCGGGATAGCGACAGAGGTGGGGGCCACCTCCCTGCTCATTACCAGGAAGTCCAAGTTTGTCATTTCAAACAACATCGAAGCTCCAAGAATGGTCGAGGAGGAGGGGCTGGAAGCTCAGGGCTTCAAGATGCTCATTTTCCCCTGGTACGAGGAACGGGAAGTCGACATCGTTCGAGATCTGGCCCGGAACGAACCGTTGGGGTGTGATCTTTCTTTCCCGGATGGGGTCATGCTGGCCGAAGACATCTCCCGTCTGCGCTATTCTCTTACCCCTGAGGAAATAGAGCGATACCGGTGGCTGGGGGAAAGGGTTTCTCTGTCGCTGGAGAGAACTTTGCTGGATACGAAAAAAGGAGAAAAGGAATCCGAAGTGGTTGGGAGGCTCTGCCGTGAGCTATGGAAAGACCGGATAGATCCTGTCACATTAATGGCCGCGGCAGACAACAGGGTGTTCGACTTTCGCCATCCCATCCCGACTGAAAGAAGCATCGTGAAATATCTCATGGTCTCAGTTAATGCGAGGAAATGGGGGCTCATCGTTTCACTTACCCGCTTTCTTCACTTCGGAAAATTGCCCGAGGAACTTAAGCAAAAGTATCTTGCCAATGTTTTCATTGACTGCGCCTTCATGGCGGCGACCCGTCCCGGACTACCTGCAGGAGAAGCATTACGGAGAGGCCTCGATGCTTATAGTGAAAAGGGATATCCCGCGGAATGGATGCTTCATCACCAAGGCGGTGCCATTGGATACACGGGCAGGGACTACAGGGTTAATTTCAGTACACCGGACACCGTCCAGGAAAACCAGGCTTTCACGTGGAACCCGTCCTTAAAAGGAACCAAGTCGGAAGACACGATTTTAGCATTTTCCACAGGTCCGGAAATGATCACCCGGCCTGTCCTCTATCCGACCGTTGCCTTGAGTGTTGACGGCATCAATTTCGATCGTCCCCACATTCTGGAGATGCCCGAGTGAGGGCCGGATGATCTCACGCAAGTACCGTGTGACGTCGTAAAGGAGTTGACATGATGGATAAAATGGGCGTACTCGATCGTATGATGGGGGAGGGCCTGATTCCGGTGGTCCGGATCTACGAGCCTCAGGAAGCCATAGACGTGGCTGCAGCCCTCAAGGATGGTGGAGTGAGCCTGATTGAAATTACCATGACCGTCAAGGGAGCCCTTGATGTAATCAAGGAACTGAACAACAAATACGCCGACGATGTTCTAATCGGCGCCGGGACCGTTCTGGATGAAGAAACCGGCGATGCAGCCATCCTGGCAGGGGCCCAATTCCTTGTCAGCCCAAACCTGAATCCGGACTTAATCCATCTGGCGAATATGAAAAACGTGGTGGTGATCCCGGGCGCACTGAGTCCGACGGAGATCGTGCAGGCATGGAAAGCAGGGGCAGACATGGTAAAGATTTTCCCCGTCGCCCAAGTGGGAGGACCTGGCTACATCAAAGCCCTGAAGGGGCCCCTGCCCGAGATTTCGTTTGTGCCCACCGGGGGGGTGAACCTGCAAAACGCGGGCCCCCTCATCCGTGCAGGTGCTGCAGCCATTGGAGTGGGAGGAGAGCTCATCGACAAAAAAGCCGTCGCTCAAGGTAATTTCCGTGTGATCACAGAGAACGCCAAGGCCTTTCTCGAAGCCATAAGCAAGGCTAAAGGGAAAACAGGCATAGCCTCATCTTAATGATCCCGGGTACCCAGGTAGTGTAGGGAAAGAAAAAAGATCATGGAAGATAGATAGGGGTGCCAAGAGCGTCCCTTGCCGCCTCTGCAAGGGACTCGCTGAGCGTGGGATGGGGAAAGGCCGCCCGAGCCAGTTCTTCAAGGGTTGCCTCCATCTGGATCGCAATGACCCCTTGACCCGCCATCTCTGCCGCCCCTTCGCCGATAAAGTGCACCCCGAGCACTTCTCCGTATTTTTTCTCGGCAACCACCTCAACGATCCCTTCGGTCTGGGAAATAAGCATGCCGAAGGGATTCATGGAAAGCGGTGCCGCGCCGGTGATTATATCATAGCCCGCCCGTGTTGCCTCCTTGCCGGTCAGCCCCACGCAGGCCACCTGGGGCCGGGTGAAGAGGATCCTGCACCTGGAGCGCCGATGAAAAGAGGAGTTCCCACCCATGGCATTTTCGGCAGCCGCCATGCCGCCCGCAGAGGAGAGGTGAGAATAATGCATTGTCTCAGGGGAGGTCAGGTCCCCTATGGCATAGATCCCTGGAACAGAGGTCTCCATCCGCTCGTTGACTTCGACGTATTCAGCCTTGTCATCCAGCCCAAGAATATCAAGACCCAGATTCGAGAGCCAAGCCTTCCGCCGGATACTGATAACCCTATCAAAGACAAGTTCCTCCCCCCGGCCCCTTCCACTGAAAAGAACCCGAAGGCCTTCTTTGTCTTTATTCAATCCGGCGATCTCAACCCCGCTCAAAACTGTAATCCCCTGCTCCTTCAAAAACCTGGCAAGCCGCATTCGGATGATCTTACTCTCCTCCGGCAGGATCGTCTTATCCGGGGTGGCCATAGTTACTTCTGATCCGAACCGATGGAGGAATTGGGCAATCTCCAGGAGCCATGGACTACGGCCGTAGAGGAGAGCCCTTCCAGGGGGCTTGTCCATTTTCAGGAGTTCGCTGCTATTGATAACGCCGTCCAGTTCCGCCCCTGGAAAAGAAGGTTTCAACCACCCGGCGCCGGTGGCCAGAATGAGACGCTCAAAGTGCAAGACCTCGCCGTTGACCTCCACCCTGCCCTTTCCGGTTATTCTTCCCCTGCCCTGGATAATTCTTACATCCCTTTTCTTGAGCGTACTCCTGACCCCCTCCCGCATAAAGGCAATGAGGCTCTCTTGTCTCGCGATCAGAGTGCCGTAGTCGGTGGTGATTCGACCGAAATGGATGCCCATCTCCTTTCCCAGGCCAAGACTCCCCAGGATGCCGGCTGCCGCCATCATGTGTCCATAGGGGACACATCCCCTGTTCATGCAGAGTCCGCCCAGTTCTCCCCCCTCCACCAGAACAACCCTGCCGCCCAACTGGGCCGCTCTGATAGCGGCAGGCACACCTCCCGCTCCTCCGCCTAATACAACGACATCCCGGCTTCTTTCCGGCATTCCCATCCTCCCGAATCCCTTAACCGCCTGCACGGCAAAAAGCCTTGGGCCTAGGTCTGTGAGCGCATCTCTCTCTGAAATATGAAACTAGGACAGCTTTTTGAGGTGGTCCTCACAACCCTTCGGAATCACGCATATGAACCCCAAGGCCTCTTCTCCAAAACTAAAAAACTGGTGCAGTTCGTCCGGTGCAATGTAGACGGCATCACCCTCCTGAATCCTTACCTCCTGCCGCCCGCTCTTGATGATGCCTTTTCCCTTGATCACGAATATTTCGTGTTCAAAGGGGTGTTTCTCCTCCTTGCCCTCAACGCCCTTCTCGACCTCAAAGTACCTCATCTCAAAATTTGGGGTCCCGATTTCTTTTGATAACAGCCACCAGACGGATTTCCCGGATGGTGTTTTCAATGCCTCGGTATTGTCTCTATTGGTGACAAACATCCCTTTTCACTCCGTGCATCAAAAATGATGTCTGCAACCCAAAAGCATTTTCTCTTGTATCTCGGAATTCGTCGGCCACATGGCGCTCTCGAGAACCTTTGACACAGGGGCCGGAACATCCGGCGCGGTGAGTTTACCTACGGGAGTGTCCAGATAGTCGTAGAAACGCTCTTGGATTTCGTCGCTCAGGCGCGCCGAAATCCCCAGGCTCCTGGGCGCCTGCTCCACTATCAGTACACCGCCTGTTTTTTTAACGGATCGACCTATGGTCTCATAATCCATTCCCATGTAGTCCAATGTTCGGAGGTCGATGATTTCGATCCCTCTTCCTTCCTGCTCCAGTTCTTCCGCCGCAGACTGGCAGTCTTTGACGCCCGTAAGATAGGTCAATACCGTCAACCGATCGCCCTCTCGCACAACCCTTGCCTTGCCATAGGCAACATGGTAATCCAGGGTGTCGGCAGGGACATAGAACGGATCACCGTATAATTTCCCATGTTCGATAATGAGCACGGGATCCGTTAAACGGATCGCCGTATTGAAAAGCCCTACGTAATCAAAGGCATTTGAGGGCGCAAGGATACGCCAACCCGCGTGCTGGGC
>JAFGDM010000017.1 GCA_016932115.1 Deltaproteobacteria bacterium
CAGGCCTTGCCGACCTTGGGGTCAAGAAGGGCGATACGGTGGCGCTCTATCTGTTGAATTGCCCGCAGTACGTCATTGCATATTTCGCGGCCCTTAAACTGGGCGCCAAGGTGACGCCCATCAGCCCGGTTTACACCAGCCGGGAGGTTAAACATCAGCTTGAAGACAGTGAAGCGAAGACAGTGGTCTGTCAGGACATCCTATATGATAACGTGGAGAAAAGCGGAGCAAAGCTTGACAGGGTGATCTTAACAAGCATCGGAGAGTACCTTCCAAGCCTCAAGAAGTGGTTCGGAAAGAGTACCCTTGCCAAGGCCTATGGTGGGATGCATGTGCCGACCCCCGAGCAGATCAAGGAAGCCGGTCTTCTCTCTTTCCAGGACATGATCCACAAGTACCCTCCCAAGCCCCCGGAGGTCGCCATAGACCCTGTCAAAGACATTGCCGTCCTGCCCTACACAGGAGGCACCACCGGCCTGCCCAAAGCGGCCATTCTGACCCACCGCAACATGATTGCCCTTCAGGCCCAGATCATCTCCTTTTGGCCTCTTTTTGAAGAGGGGAAGGAAGTGAGCATGGCCTTCCTGCCCTTCTTCCACATCTATGGACAGGTGGTAGTCATGCTGGCCGGTCTTGCCTTGGGATCCGCGCTGGTGCTGTTCACAACCCCCGACATTGATGAGATTCTCTCGGCCATAGAGCGTTACCGCGCGTCCGGCTTTTACGGGGTTCCAACCTTGTTCGAATTCTTGAAAGAGTACGAGAAGACGGATCGCGTCAACTGGAAACGGCTTAAGCTGATCACCTGTGGCGCGGACACTCTCCATGAATCTACCATCGAGGCCTGGGAAAAGAGAACCGGCTCCCGGATTCTCGAAGGCTACGGCATGACTGAAACCACAGCCGTGAGCCATGCCAGTCCTGTTCATAGGCCCAAAAAGGGGTCCTTCGGCATTCCCATCCCCGGCGTGAGGGCTGCAATCATAGATCATGCCGGGAAGGATTTGATGCCGGTCGGTGAAGTCGGGGAACTGATCTTGGACGGACCCAACATCATGCAAGGCTACTGGAAGCGGCCTGAAGGAACGGAGGAAACCTTTGTCGAATTGGAGGGAGGAAAATGGCTTTGCACCGGAGATCTTGTCAGCATGGACGAGGAAGGATATTTCCACTTCTTTGACCGCAAAAGGGATCTTATCAAACACAAGGGCTACTCGGTCTTCGCGAGACATGTGGAAGAAGTTCTCTATCAGCATCCCCAGATCAAGGCCGCCGGTGTGGTCGGTGTGCCGGAGCCCAAGGTGGGCAATGTGATCAAGGCTTACGTTGTTCTGGAAAGTGAAGCTAGGGGGAAAATTTCCGAACAAGAGATAATCGAATTTTGTCGCAAAAATTTGGCCCACTACAAAGTACCTCAGATTGTTGAATTCAGAGGGGAGTTGCCCAAGACTGATGTGGGCAAAGTCTCTAGGCGGGAACTGAGGGAAGAGGCTGAGGGCATATGACATGGCGCAACCCTTTTTGGAGATCGAGGGGATTCACAAAAATTTCGGGGGACTCAGTGCCGTCAATGATGTGACTTTTTCCATGGGCCGGGATGAGGTGTTGGGGCTGATCGGCCCTAACGGCGCCGGGAAAACCACGCTCCTGCGATTGATCACCTCCATTTTGAAACCCGATTCCGGCAGTATCCGGTTCAAGGGCAAAGAGATCGTCGGGTTGAAGACGTGGGAGATCGTTAACAGGGGTATTGCATGCACCTTTCAGAACATGAGGCCTTTCAGACGGCTGCCGATCATCGCAAACGTCATGGTATCCTGCCTTTCCCCGCGGGCCATGAAGAGCGGGGAATGGGTCAAGAAGATCGAGGCCAAAGCCATGGACGCCCTGGAGTTTGCCGGGATCTCCGATATGGCTCTGGAGAAGGCCTCCACGTTGTCTCAGGGGGATCTCAAGCGGCTGGAAGTTGCACGAGCCATTGCTACAGAACCCGAGTTGCTGCTTTTGGACGAGCCATTCGGCGGACTCAGCCCGGCCGAAACCGAACTGATGGCGCAGTCCATCAAAAGGCTTCACAAAGGCGGCCGTTTCGGTCGTCTACACAGCGAAGGTCCGGCCATGATTATCGTTGAACATAAGCTGCAGCAGCTCATGAAAATCGTGGACCGCATTATCGTGCTTAATTTCGGAACCGTCACTGCCGACGGCAAACCCGGGGAGATCGTGACCGACAAAAAGGTCATTGAGGCCTACCTTGGTGAAAAGGAGATGTGAGGTTGTTGCTGGAGGTTTCCCATCTGACGGTCTGCTATGATAAGGCTATGCTCATTAATGACCTGAGCATGGGAGTGGAGAGGGGTGAGCTGGTAAGCCTGGTGGGCCCCAACGGGGCAGGCAAATCCACCCTGTTGAAATCGATCACGGGTTTGGTCGCATGGGAAAAACGCGTCAAAAAGCGTTCGACCGGAGGAGAGATCACCATCAAAGGAGAAGTCATCTTTGATGGGGAGAGAATCGACCGGATTGCCGCCCATGAGATTGTCAAGCGCGGACTGATTCACTGTCCTGAAAGGAGGAGGCCTTTTCGGGAAATGACCGTGAGAGATAATCTCCTTGCCGGTTCCTATCTCCTGAAGGATAAGGAGAGGATTGAAGAGAACCTGAGGAAGGTGCATGAGTTATTCCCTATTTTGAAAGGCCGATTCAATCAAGTATCCGGGACCCTATCAGGCGGAGAACAGCAGATGCTGGCCATAGGCCGTGCCATCATGTCAATCCCGAAGCTTTTGTGCATTGACGAACCCTCCACAGGACTCGCACCGATCCTGAGAATGGAGGTTTTTGAAAAGATCAAAGAGATCAGTAAGCTTGGAATCACAGTGCTCTTGGTGGAACAGGAGGTGAGCACCGTTTTTAAGATGGCCTCCCGGAATTATGTCCTGTCATCAGGCAAAATCATCGCTGAAGGGTCGGGTGAACAACTGCTCCAAAATGAAGTCATTAGAAAAACGTACCTGGGGCTTTAGGGCTATCTGAACTTTCTTTTGGGAGGCTGCCATGAACCTCTCTGCCCTATTGGAGAACACGGCCGCTCGTAGACCAAGTCACCATGCCATTCGGTTCCAGGGCCGGGCCGTCACCTATGCGGAACTCAATCGCCGGGTGGTAAGCCTCGCGGCCGGACTCAGCGCCGCCGGCCTGAAGCCGGGCGACGTATGTGCAGTCATGATGCCCAACAGCATCAACTGGGTTGCGGTCTATTACGCCCTAGCCAAGTTGGGATCCATAGTCCTTCCCATTAACTTTCTCTATCGTGTGGGGGAGCTTGAGCATATCTTCAGGGATTCCGGGGCCAGAGCTTTCATCGGCCACGCTGCCCATCTCGATGATGCGCGCAAGGTCATGGCTGAGCTGCCCGCCATGGACATTCGGGTGGCCGACGGAGGTCCTGCAGCCGGCTTCATGCCTCTGGAAGCGCTCTTCTCGGATCACGGAGCGTTTAGCACCTATCCCGCCCGCGATGAGGAACCTCTGGTCATGATCTACACAAGCGGCACCACCGGAGTTCCCAAGGGCGCGATCCTGACCCACGGGAACCTTGCAAGCAATGCCATGAGCGTTGCAGACATGCGGCACACTGAACCGAATGATGTGGTACTGGGGGTATTGCCTTTTTTTCATATCTACGGGCAGACCAGCACGCTGAATGCCTCCATCTATCTCGGTCTGACGCTGCGTCTGTGGGCGCACTTCGAGGTCGAGGAGCTATTTGGGGCCATCGAGGAAGAAGAAAGCTCAATACTCATCGCTGTCCCCACAGTCTTCAACCGGCTATCGGAAATGGGGGCGGCGAACCCGCCCAAGCGGTCATCTCTCCGGTTCTGTGTCTCGGGCGGGGCTTCCCTGCCGGTGGAGGTGCTCAGGCGTTTCGAGTCAGTGTTCCAGACGATTATCTATGAGGGCTACGGGTTGACTGAATGTTCTCCGGTCTGCGTGGAGAATCCCTATGGCCGGCCCACCCGTCCCGGCTCCATCGGTGTGCCGATCCCCGGGTTTCAGGCCAGGATAGTGGACGAAAAAGACCGTGATGTTAGGCGAGGAGAAGTGGGCGAGTTGATCGTAAAGGGTCCCGGGGTGATGAAAGGTTACCTCCACCAACCGGAAGCTACGGCGGAGGCCTTACGCGGCGGCTGGCTGCACACGGGAGATCTGGCAAAGCAAGATGAAGATGGATACATCTATATCGTTGATCGCAAGAAGGACCTGGTCATCCGGGGTGGATACAATGTTTACCCACGGGAGGTTGAGGAGATTCTTTACACCCACCCTGCGGTATGCGAAGCGGCTGTTGTGGGAGTGCCGCACCCGGACCTGGGCGAAGAGGTGGCCGCAGTGGTGGTCTTACGCTCTGGAAGCAACGCCACTCCTGAGGATATTCGTGCTTTCGTCAAGGAACGGGTTGCCCCTCACAAATATCCCAGGATCGTGAGACAGGTGAGAGAACTGCCCAAGAGCGCTACGGGCAAGATCCTCAAGAGGGCCATTTCCCATGACATTTTTCAGTCATCAACCAACACTCAATGAAAGGAGGAGCTAACATGATTAGGATGAGGTCAAACAAGTGGACGGAGTTAGTCTGCGGGGCGCTCATGGCATGCTTCACGGCCTTTTGCTTCGCGAGCGCAGCGCAGGCCCAGACAAAGGAGGCACCCAAAGTGTTCAAGTGGAGGTTTCAAACGCACTGGCCTGCCGCAAGCGCCTCCTATGCTCCCTTTAAGAAATTCATCGAGGAGGAAATCAAGGCGCTGACCGACGGTCAACTCTTGATAGAAGTCTTTCCGGCAGCGACTTTCGTCCCTACTAAGGATCTTTTCGATGCGTGGGCAAAAAACGTGATCCAAGGCGGCACCGGGAGCACTTACTGGATAAGTCGCGTGCCTCTGACTGCCGTGGCAGGCCAATGCCCTCTGGCGTTCAGGGATTTGTGGCAAGCTGAATACTTCCACTTCCATATGGGTTTTGAGGAGGCCCTGAGGGCAGAGCATCTTGAAAAAGGAATCATGTACTGGACAGAGAAAATTTTTCCCACAGCGATGGTTTCCAAAAAACCCGTTAAGACACTGTCGGACATGAAGGGGTTAAAAGTCAGATCGTCCGGGAAGATAGCCGATATGCTGAAGATGGTGGGGGTCTCTCCGGTTCTTGTTCCCGGGGGGGAGATCTACACGGCTCTCTCCACAGGCGTGATTGAAGCTGCACACTGGGGCGCTGCTGCAGGTGCGCTGACCATGAAACTGTGCGAGCCGGCAAAGTATTATGTGCAGCCGAACCTCGCATTTTCTGCGACAGACCTGGTTATGGTCGGCAAAAAGGCCTGGGATGAACTGCCGCCCGACCTCCAGAAAATCGTTCACCTTGCTTTCCGAGAACGCTGTTGGCGGAGAAGCAATGAGTACATTCAGGAAGAGACAAAGGCGCTTGACACTATGAAGAACAGGTACGGGGTTCAGGTATCCTGGCTGGATGCTGAAGCCCAGAAAGCGCTGCAAGAAGCCGCGATTAAAGCATGGGGAGAGGCAGCCGCCCTCTCACCGGCAAATGCCGAATGGATCGAAAAAATGAAAGGGTTCCTCAAGGCTTTGGGATACGTGAACTAAAATCGGAAGGGGACGAGATACCCCTTCCCTTTCTTGGGGGTGGGCGCCATGAAAAGCGTGCTCATAGCGATTGACGTTCTCAGCGACTGGACGGGCAAGATTTTCAGTTTCCTTATTCTTTTGATCACCGCGGTCATTCTTTTCGAAATCGTCGCCCGATATATTTTTGGCATGCCTACCATCTGGGCATACGAGATTTCTTTGGCTCTTTACGGCATTTATGTAGCCTTGATTGGAGCTTACAGCCTTGTACACGGGGTTCATGTAAATGTAGACATCCTCTATGCTCAGTTTTCAGAGCGGACAAAGGCAGGTGTGAATCTGTTCAGCTGGTTGATTTTCTTTCTATGGTGTGGTGCGCTCGCCTGGATTGGATGGATACGGGGCTTGGAATCCCTTATGATGGGAGAGCGCGAATCCACTGCCTTTGCCTGCCCCACCTACCCTGTCAAGCTGTCTCTGGCTATAGGCGGCACGCTTCTGTTGCTTGAGGGGGCTGCAATTTACGTGCGGAACCTATACACATTGATTACGGGGCGGAAAATTGGCTGAGAGTGCGCTGCTACTTACCGTGATTCTCTTCGGTTGCCTTTTCCTATATTTGGCACTTGGCCTCCCCCTGGCCTTTGTTTTGGGCGGGGTGGGAATGATTGGCTGCCTGATCCTCTGGGGTCCCTCCGGATTCATGATCGCTTCTTCTCAAGGTTATGCCGCCATGGGGAAGTTCACTCTTGTCTCTATCCCCCTGTTTGTACTGATGGCCATGCTTTTGGAGAGGTCAGGGGTCGCAGAGGACTTGTATTTGATGATGCACAATTGGATGGGACCACTGGCAGGAGGTCTTGCCATAGGGACGGTAGTCATATGCACTATTTTTGCGGCCATGGCGGGAATCAGCGGAGCGGCTACGGTCTCCATGGGTATCATCGCGTTACCGCAAATGCTCAAGCGCAATTATGATAAAAATTTGGCAATGGGTTCGATCTCTGCGGGAGGGGCACTTGGCATTCTGATTCCACCCAGTGTGATTTTCATCCTTTATGGGGTTCTGACCGGAGTCTCCATAGGCGGGATGTTTATGGGAGGGGTGCTTCCGGGTCTGGTTCTTTCGGGCTTGTTTATTTTCTATATTGGGATCAAATGCTGGGCGAATCCCAGTCTCGGCCCACCGGTCCCTGTTGAGGAAAAGGCCGGCCTAAAAGAGAAAATCGCCTCCCTGAAGGCTGTAGCTTTCCCTGCAGTGATCATCATCTTGGTTCTCGGCGGGATTTACCTTGGGGTATGCACCCCTTCGGAGGCGGCGGCACTGGGCGTCCTGGGAGCAATTGCATCTGCGGCTTTTTACAAAAAGCTTAGTTGGGAGCTGATTAAAGAGTCGGTCTTCCGGACTGCCAGACTCACTGGAATGATTATTTGGATATTGATAGGGGCCTACTGTTTTACCGCCATCTACCAGGCATCGGGGGCCGGCCAGCTCCTTACTCGTCTGATGCTGGCAATACCGGGCGGACCTTATGTGATCCTGGCCGCCATGCAGCTGACCTTCTTTGTCCTCGGCTGTGTCCTCGATCCCGCGGGGATCATCATGATCTGTACGCCCGCATTTCTTCCCGTGGTTGAATCCCTCGGGTTTGATCCTTTGTGGTTCGGCGTCCTCTTCTGTGTTAATATGGAAATGGCTTATCTGACGCCACCCTTCGGCTTTAACCTGTTCTACATGAGAGCGGTCGCTCCGGAGGGAACAAAAATGAGTGAGATCTATCGTGCCATCTTGCCTTTTGTGCTGCTTCAAGCCATCGGCATGGGCATCATTATCCTGTTTCCTGGTTTAGCCTTGTGGCTTCCCAACCGGATGATCAAATAGACTGATCTATGATTGAAGTCCGGAGTGAAAGGAAGTGCGCTGATGTTGATGGTTGAGGGCTTGGGAAGCTTTATGCTCATAGAGGAAATAATCCTAAAGCAATCGGATTTCTTTTCAGGGATAGGCGTGTACTGGGAAACGGACGTACGTATTGGGTAAGGGGGGGTAGAGGGATATGGACATTTGGAAGGTTTTCATTGCGGGCTCAGGATTGATGGGAAGCGGCATTGCCCAAGTTTGTGCGCAGAGCGGTCTCAGAGTTTTTATTTATGACATCGATCCGGAGGCTTTGAAAAAAGCGCTGAAAAATGTCGAGTGGTCGGTGGGGAAGTTTGTTGAAAAGGGGGAGCTTAAAGAAGCCAAAAGCGTAATTATGGGCCGGATCAAAACCGTCTCTGATTTCTCGGAGGCGGCCACGTCCGAGCTGATGATCGAGGCGGTGTTTGAGGATCTTGTTCTCAAACGAGAGATCTTCGAAAAAATGGACGCTCTTGCAAAGCCTGAAGCTCTTATCGCCAGCAATACTTCTTCTATTCCTATCACCGAGATTGCTGTCGCCAGCAAGAAACCGGAGCGCGTTCTCGGTCTTCATTTCTTCAGTCCCGTACCCATGATGCGGGCGGTCGAGGTCATCAGCGGCCACTCCACCAGCAAAGAAACCATCGTGAAAGGAAAGCAGTTTGTCATCCGGATCGGCAAAGAGCCGATCATGGTCAACCGGGACGTGGCCGGTTTTGTGATTAACCGGGTCAATTTTCCTTCGAGTATGGAAGCCATGAGACTTGTCGAGGAGGGTATTGCCACAGTAGAAGATATCGATAAGGGGGTGAAACTAGGCCTTGGTAGGAGAATGGGTATTTTCGAGACAAGTGACATGGTTGGACTCGACGTCACCTATGGGGCTTTAATGGCCATGTACCAAGAGACGGGAGACCCTCGCTGGTTCCCCCCCATGATTTTGAGAAGAAAAGTCAAATCAGGGGAATTGGGGCGAAAGACGGGGAAGGGGTGGTATGAGTACGATAAAGACGGCGGCAGAAAGACGCGATAGCCAAGGGCTTCAACAAAAGAGGAGGCGCTGCTTTGGTTGACCACTTCAGGGTGAACCGAAACGACATCTTCTTTATCCTGAAGAACCAGTTGAATTATGGATCGCTCTGTTCTCTTGAACGGTATCAGGATTTGAAGGAAGAGATGCTTGACATGGTGGTCAACGAGGCCATCACTATGGCCAGGGAACTTGTAGATCCTTTGCAGGAGATCGGCGAGAAATGGGGTGTCCGCTTTGAAAAAGGGAAGGTTTTTTGCCCGCCGGAGTTCAAAGAAGCCTTTAAGCACTTTGGGGAAAACGGGTGGATCGGCCTTGCAAGGAACACGGCCTATGGAGGCCAAGGATTTCCCCATATGATGCGCATTGTGGTCAACGATCTGATGTATGGGGCCTGCCAGGCCTTCAACATGGCGCCCAGTCTTACCCACGGCGCAGCCCACCTGATAGAGAATTTTGCAGTCGAGAATTTGAAAAAATTGTTTGTTCCCAAAATGTACGGCGGCGAATGGGCAGGAACCATGTGCCTGACTGAACCGGACGCAGGCTCGAATCTTGCCAACACCCGAACCACGGCCTATCCGGCAGGAGACCATTACAAGATCAAAGGGTCAAAAATCTTTATTTCGTGGGGTGACCATGACCTCACCGAAAACATCGTCCATCTGATCCTGGCCCGCATGGAAGGCGCCCCGGAAGGCGTCAAGGGAATCTCTCTCTTTATTGTGCCCAAGATCAAGGTGAACCCTGATGGGTCGCTTGGCGAACCGAATGATGTGCTGTGTGAAAGAGTAGAAGAAAAACTGGGACTTCACGCCTCTCCGACATGCGAACTGAACTTCGGCGGGAATAATGGCTGTGTCGGATTTCTGTGCGGACTGGCGAACCGGGGTCTTCCCCACATGTTCCAGATGATGAACGCGGCTCGCATCAATACCGCCGTAAGCGGCATGACGCTGGCCGGCACGGCCTATCTGAATGCCCTTGCCTACGCGAAGGCTCGCATTCAGGGTCAGGATGTGGCCGGTAGAAAGCCCGGATATGTGCCCATTATTGATCATCCCGATGTGCGCCGTATGCTGTTGTGGATGAAAGCCATGGTGGACGGCATGCGGTCCATGATTTATACAGGTGCTTTCTGGTCTGATCTTGCTTGGGAGCTTCCCGCAGGGAGTGAAGAGAGGACTCACTATCATAATCTTCTGGATTTCATCACCCCGATCATGAAAGCCTATTGCTCACACATGGGTTTCAGGGTTTGTGAGATCGCGCTGCAGTGTCTTGGGGGCTATGGATACACAAGGGACTACCCCATAGAACAGTACCTGAGGGATGCCAAGATTATGTCTCTCTACGAAGGGACCAACGGCATCCAGTCCATTGACCTTATGGGGCGTAAGATGAGGGGGAGCAAGGGGGCTCTTTTCAAGGCGTTCAGGGACGAACTTGAGCGCTTCTGTATAACCCACGAACATCACCCCGAATTGGGGAAGGAAGTAAGCATATTATCCGTGGTCCTGGAGAAGTTAACTAAAGTCGCCCTCAAGATGGCGGAAAGAATGAATTCGGATCCTCTTCAATGGGCATCCTATACGTTTCCTGCTCTCATGTGTTTCGGAGATGTCACGATGTCATGGCGACTTCTGGACCTGGCCATAATCGCTCAGGGGATTACAGACGAAGGCCAGGGAAACCCTTTTCACTCAGGAAAAATCATGCAGGCCTCCTATTTCGTAGGAACCATGCTGCCGCTGACCTTGGCCCGTCTGGAAACCTGTATGAGGCCGGGGCGCGAGATCATCGAGATGTCGAATCAGGCATTTTAGGGTGAGAATTTTGGACCAGCCCGTCGTGATTGATGGTGTTAGGACGGCCTTCGGAAAGGCTGGAGAGAAAGGCGTCTTCTGGAAAACGCGAGCCGACGATTTAGCGGTTGCGGTTGCCAAGGCGCTGATACAAAGAAATCCCAAAATAAAGCCGAACATGATTGAAGACAGCATCTGGGGTGTCACGAATCAGGTCAAAGAGCAGGGAGGAACCTTGGGCAGGGCGGTTCCAATGCTGGCCGAATGGGGGTGGGAACTCCCAGGCTGTTCCATCGACCGAATGTGCGCCGGTGGTCTTACGGCCATCGGCTTTGGTGTGGGGTATATAGCCACAGGGATGGCCGACTGTCTTCTTACCGGAGGGGTTGAACACATGGGTCACTTACCTATGGGATTCATGCGGGACCCCCACCCTCGTCTTCAGGAGGTGATGGGAGGGCCGTCTGCCTTCAACATGGGTATGACGGCAGAGAATATCCATGACCGGTTTCCGGAATTTACGAGAGAAATGGCTGACCGATATGCCCTTTTATCCCAGCAAAAGGCGCATCGTGCCATTCAAGCCGGTAAGATGAAACAAATGATCGTTCCAATTGAAATCGAAGAGAGTGACGGAAGTCGGGTGGTCATTGAGACGGATCAGCAGCCTAGACCGGACACCAATATGAAATCCCTGAGCGGGCTCAAGCCGGCCTTCAGGGAAAACGGACGGGTTACGGCAGGCAATGCCTCAGGACTCAATGACGGGGCAGCCGCGGTTTTTTTGATGAGCGGAAAAAAGGCCGAGGTTTTGGG
The DNA here is from genome assembly GCA_016932115.1 of Deltaproteobacteria bacterium. Taxonomy (GTDB): domain Bacteria; phylum Desulfobacterota; class DSM-4660; order Desulfatiglandales; family HGW-15; genus JAFGDM01. Next base: position 11,191 of record JAFGDM010000017.1, read on the forward strand.
CTTGGAACCCAAAATGCGGTGGGTTTCCTCTGCGGTGGCAGCGGTCGATCCTACCATCATGGGAACCGCTCCGGTCCCTGCGACTTTAAAAGCATTGGAAAAGGCCGGACTGGCCATGGATGACCTGGATATTATAGAAATGAACGAGGCTTTTGCAGTTCAAGTCCTTTACTGTCTCGACAGACTGGGCCTGGATGCGGATGACCCCAGGGTCAACATATGGGGAGGTTCCCTGGCGTTCGGCCATCCTCTGGCGGCATCCGGTCCGAGGTTGGTCACTTTCCTGATGAACCTTTTTAAAGAGAACGGGCACGCGCGGTACGGTCTCACAACCATGTGTGTCGGCCGGGGACAAGGATATGCTATGATCTGGGAAAACATGCAAACCCGGGACTCCGCACCTTAAATCAGCACTCTATTCAGCTTTCAGTCATATCCAAAGACTACCCTTCAATCTCGATCTCCAGCCGGTTTAAGCATTGACGTGTGGAATTGTTGGTCGTATAAAGAGCGGCGTGCAAGGCAGAAAAAAGCTGTTTTGCATGCGTTGGGGACATTGGGTCTCCAGGTTACAGAGCAAATGATCGGCGATTTTCATGGATACGAACTTCGGCGTTCTGATCTAGTTGTTGATCGGATTGTTCAGAATCATTTTCCTTATGTTGAGTCTTGTCGGCTGTATCGCCCAGCTCATCACGGGATAAAGAAAAAAGGATAGAGGAGGAGTCAAAGACGTGGATAATTTTACATTTGGAGTCACGATGATGGTCTGCGGTATGGGTGGAACCATTTTGACCCTTTGGGTCTTAAGTCTTATCATGAGCCTCTTGGGAAAAGCATTTCCAGAGAAGAAGGAGGAGAAGTAAAGATGGAACACGCAATTCTGGGAGGCCTGCAGGGTCTTACCAACGGCTTTCTAAATCTCGATTGGCGCACCCTTGTCATGCTTTTTCTAGGGTGTGTGCTGCTCTGGCTTGGAATCAAGAAAGGTTGCGAGCCCCTGCTGTTAGTGCCGATAGGATTCGGGTGCATTCTTGTCAACGTTCCCCTCTCCGAAGTCATGGGTGAAGAGGGATTTCTCCGAACCATTTATAACATGGGGGTTGCCAATGAGCTTTTTCCGCTTCTCATTTTCATCGGTATCGGAGCCATGACCGATTTCGGACCTCTCCTGGCAAATCCATCCACTTTTCTCCTCGGAGCTGCCGGGCAGTTCGGAATCTTTTTTACCCTTGCCTTTGCCCTGGCCTTGGGATTCCCTCAACTGGATGCGGTCGCCATCGGCATCATTGGTGCCTGTGATGGTCCTACAGCGATTTATGTGACCGCGAAATACGCGCCACATCTGTTAGGCGCGGTCTCAGTTGCCGCTTACTCATATATGTCTCTGGTTCCGGTGATTCAGCCTCCTATCATGAAGCTGCTGACCACCGATAGGGAACGAAAAATAATTATGCCGTCCATGACGGGCACGGTCTCCAAAACAACGAAGCTGCTTTTTCCGTTGGTCATCACAGTAATCGGCGGGGTGATTGCGCCTCAGGGCTTGCCGCTGCTCGGGACCATCATGCTAGGAAATCTTATGCGGGAATCAGGAGTCGTCGGCAGACTCACTAAGGCTTCTGAGAACGAGATAGCCAATGTGGTCACCCTATTCCTGGGCCTTGCCATTGGTGGAACCATGGCAGGTGAAGCCTTCTTAAGAGCCCAAACTCTTATCATTCTTTGTCTCGGTTTGTTTGCAATCTGTCTTGACACTGTTTGCGGCGTGTGCTTTGGAAAACTAATGAAGATTTTCACCGGAGGGAAAATCAATCCTTTGATCGGTGCTGCCGGAATCTCCGCTTTCCCCATGTCTGCCAGGGTGGTACAGAGAGAGGGGCAGAGGTATAATAAGAAGAGCTATCTTCTCATGCATGCCATGGGAGCCAATGCAGGAGGCCAGGTGGGCTCGGTCATTGCCGCCGCAGTCATGCTCTCGGTCCTCAACGGCATGGGAATCATCTAGCAGGACAGGGATTTCTTTTTTAAAACCGAGAAGAGATGAAATGCCGTATGGTCGAGCGGAGGATTTCATGTCCCATAGCACGATGAGTGTAGGTTATACTCCCGGATCACTCGGACGAATCGCCGAAATTCACGCTATCTATTACCATGATCATTGGGGATTTGGGCTTTTCTTCGAGGCCAAGGTCGCGACCGATCTTGCGGAATTCCTCAAGCGATACGACGAGACTCGCGATGGTTTATGGACGGTCTTTGTGGACGGGCGCATCGAAGGATCCATTGCCATCGACGGCATTCATGCGGAGAGCGAGGGCGCCCATCTTCGTTGGTTCATCGTGTCGGAGGTTTTGCGCGGAAAAGGCCTGGGTAATCAACTTATGGAGACTGCCCTGCGCTTCTGTCGGAGAAAAGGCTACGAGATGATTTACTTGTGCACCTTTGAGGGTCTTAGCGCGGCAAGACATCTCTACGAGAAGCATGGCTTCGAACTTGTTGAAGAACATTGGGGAACGCAATGGGGGACCGATGTCAACGAGCAGCGATTCGAATGTCGAATGACAGCATCTCAAAAGACCCTCGAAGCTTCCCCTGCGCCTTCCGTCCGAAGATGATTAAGACTGAAAGAATTGAGATTTGCTCTCCGCTTTCAATGATCTGTGAGCATCTGCGGGGTCTGGGGAGCTTTTTTCTTGTCCCACCAGGATGTGTTTTGTTCCAGCGGGTCGTAGCATTTCAGCCTCCCTTCCACATAGATAACCGGGGAGAGGCCTAATTCATCACGCCCACAGCGCATAAGACGATCGAAGGCTAGCATTGCCCCTATGAAAAACCCGTATTTCTCAAGGGCCTCCTTGCTGTAGTCGGAGCAGGATGGATGCATGGGACAGTCACCCGAGCGCACTGCGGAGCAATGATTTAACGGCCCTTGATAGATATCCATCACAGCCTTGAGGGGGTTGAGGGAGGACTGAGCGCACGATACAAGAAAAAAGGTAAAGAACAGTGCGGCTATTGTTTTCATCACCAACATGGCTTGTTCACAACATGTGAAGCGGTCGAGCTTTTTGGAAAGATAACAGCGCGGCGTGCGGGAATTCCTTTATCTCTTCGCCGCAACCGCGCGGCAGGAGGAGCAAACGCCGAACAAAAACACCTCATGGCCTTCAGCGAGAAAGCCCGGCGGAGTGGATTGCCTTTTGTCTAAAGCGCAACCGGGCAGCTCGAAAATGCGGTCGCAGGAACGGCAATGAAAATGGTAATGATGCGCCTTTTCCGCCCTTTCATACAATGTGCCTGCGTAGGGATGATGGATCGTCCTGAGCCATCCGCTCTCTACCAAAAGCTTTAAATTGCGGTAGACGGTGGCCTGGTTGAGCGATTCCACCATGCTCCGCCCGATTTCAAGGATTTCATCGACTTTTAGGGGTCGATTTTTCTTCAGGAATACCCCTTGAATCGCATCTCTTTGGACGGTTTTTCGTTTCATGCCCTTTACTTATCTAAAAGCATAATAGCTTTCCTCTCCAGATCTTGCAACTGTTTTCGCAATAGCACTTGACTTGATTGTTCAAGACAATATAATGCAAATGCAATCGCAATATCAAGTATTCCCTTGAAGATATCATGATGAAATCTTTCATAAAGAGAATAATATTTTATTCACTTGTAGGGTGCTTAATTTACTTAACGGCATGGGCCGATGAAAAGGTGCCGGTCTTTGTCAGTATCGTTCCACAGAGGTTTTTTTTGGAACAGATCGGCAAAGAGTTGGTAGATATACAGGTCATGGTGGAACCCGGCGCCAGCCCGCACTCCTACGAACCAAAGCCCAGCCAGATGGCGGCTGTTTCAAAAGCGCTAGTCTATTTTGCGATAGGCGTAACCTTTGAAAAGGCCTGGCTGAAAAAAATAAGCGCTTCCAATCCGAGGATGTTGGTTGTCCACACAGACCATGAAATCCGGAAGATTCCTATGGATGTTCGCCATCACAACAGCGATCAAGAAGATCAGAATGCGGTTAAGCATGAACGGGAGGGGTTGGATCCCCACATTTGGTTATCACCGCCTCTGGTGATGGCGCAAGCGCGCAATATTATGAAAGGCCTTACGCAGGCGGACCCGATGCACCAATCAATCTACGAGGCAAACTACCAAGCTTTTTTGAAGATGCTTGCAGCTCTGGATGTAGAGTTGAAGGATATTTTCGCAGGTGAGCAGGGGACTCAATTCATGGTTTTCCACCCGGCCTGGGGATATTTCGCAGAAGCCTATGGGCTCAAACAGGTGCCCATTGAGATCGAAGGCAAGGGCCCAAAGCCTAGCCGGTTGAAGGGATTGATCGACCATGCCAGGGAGCGCAATATCAAGATTGTCTTTGTGCAACCTCAATTTTCATCCAAGAGCGCGGAGCAGGTGGCTAAGGAGATTGGGGGCCGGGTTGCATTTGTCGACCCCCTGGCTTTGAATTGGGCCGAAAACCTGCGTGAGGTAGCGAGCAAGTTCAAGGCGGCTGTCAAGTGAGGGAACCGGGATGAGCCAGCCTGTTGTCGAAATGAGGGGTGTCTTTTTTTCCTATAACGGCTGTGAGGTGCTTCAAGATGTGAACTTCGATGTCCATCAAGGGGATTTTATCGCCGTGATCGGCCCCAATGGAGGTGGGAAGACTACCCTGCTCAGATTGATGCTCGGGCTTATTAAGCCGGATCGAGGGTCTGTTCGCGTTCTGGGTATGCCCGCACAAAAAGCATCACACCGCATTGGGTATGTTCCCCAGGAGGTTCAGAGCAACCGCAGTTTTCCGATAACTTCCCTTGACGTGGTTCTCATGGGTAAGCTTGAACCGGGGAGGCGATTCTCCCGCAGGTCCGGACGGGATCGGGAAGAGGCGATGGAGGCCCTTGAAAGAATGGATATGGCCGCATTTGCGGGCAGAAGAATTGACGAACTTTCCGGGGGCCAGCGCCAGCGAGTCTATATTGCAAGAGCCATGGTTACAAAACCTGCACTACTCCTTTTGGATGAACCCACCTCCAGTATCGACACCAGGGGCCAGGCGGATTTTTTCAGGTTTCTGAAAAACATCAACAACCAGGTAACGATCCTCTTGGTTAGCCACGATCTACTTGTGATTTCAACTCACGTAAAATCTGTCGCTTGCGTGAACAGGCGTCTTCATCATCATGGTGAGGCGGAAATAACAGGCGATATGGTTGAAATGATGTATCCCTGCACTGCGGAAGAAGTTTGCCCCGTGGAACTTCTGGCTCACGGCCTGCCTCATAGGGTTCTTAAGGATCACAGGAGATGAGATCATGATCGAAGCGCTTCAGTATGATTTCATGCGCCATGCTCTCGCAGCCGGGTTACTCTCAAGCGTGATATGTGGAATTATGGGCGCCTTGGTTGTCATCAATCGAATCGTTTTTTTGTCCGGGGGCATCGCCCATGCGGCCTATGGGGGGATCGGCCTAGCCTTTTATTTCAGATGGCCTTACTTCTTTGGAACCATCGGTTTTTCTCTTGGGGCGGCGATGCTAATGGCGACGGTGACTCTGAAAGCAAAGCATCGAGCTGATACGATCATCGGCGTCATTTGGGCGCTGGGCATGGCCTTAGGGGTTATTTTACTGGACCTCACACCGGGCTATAATGTTGATCTCATGAGTTTTTTGTTCGGCAGCATCCTTACGGTTTCTGCCTCAGATTTATGGATCATGCTCACCACAGCAATCGTGATATCCTTAATCGTTGCATGCTTTTACAAAGACCTGCTGGCGCTTTCCTACGACGAGGAATTCGCCCGGATTCGCGGGGTTCCGGTGAAAACGGTCTATTTTATCATGATCTGCATGCTGGCTGTAACGATTGTTATGGTCATTCAAGTGGTAGGTCTTATCCTCGTGATTGCCCTTTTGACCATTCCACCTTTCATTGCTGAAAAACATACGAAGTCGCTTTTCCAGATGATGGTGGGCTCGATCTGTCTAAGCGCTTTGTTTACCACAAGCGGCCTGTGGCTTTCCTATGCCTTTGACCTGACATCGGGTGCTTCGATCATTCTGGTTGCCGGCATCGTCTTTCTTTTATTTCTGCCGCTAGAACATCTCATCCGGCGCAGCCCTACGGAGAAGGCGGGATCCCCTCGTTAAAGCAAGAGTGTAATATTTTACCTGAAGTCTATTGAGCCCGTTGTTCGAGGGGTTGCAGAAAACCGGCGCGTTCAGGAGAGGCTCCCAGGGTTCAAAGAGTCTTGAGAAAAATGATCTTGTGATCATCCGGAGCGTAGAAATGTTCCAGAAGGGCTGCTTTGCTATATCCGCAGCGCTTGTAAAAGTTGTGAGTAGGCTCATACTGCGATCGCGAAGAGGTTTCAACGTACAACCGTTTGCCGCCAATCGCCCTGATCCTCTCTTCGGTTCTTCGCAGGAGTTCTTTCCCCAAACCAAGCCCTCTCAAAGATTTCGAGACAGCAATCCAGTAAAGGTCAAAGCTCTCCAGCGTACAAGGAACCGGCCCAAAACAGGTGTAGCCTGAGAGCTCTCCACCCTTTTCCGCGAAGAGGAAGTGGTAGCCGCTAGAAAGGCCCTTTCTCTCTCTTTCCCTAACCAGCTCAACAGCAATCTCGACTTCCTGGGAGGAGAAGAAGTCGGAAGATCTTACAATCGCAGAAACCCCGGCTGCATCAGAAGGCAGAGGGTGATCCCGATACTTGATTTCCAGAGGGTTGATGGTTTGCACGCTTTTCGTTCACCTGTTTGTTGTTATTAAGAGCGCCCCTTTTGAATGGAACGGAAAAGCGATGCATTCCCTCCCAGAGGCCGAGGAAGAAATAGCGGGCGTTGGTGCCCAGGGTGCGGATTCTGTATCCCCCTTCCTGTACCACCAGGGTCGGCAGCCTAAGAGAGCCGATCATCCTTCCATTGGCACTGAAGTCTTTGGGCATGAGACCCCAGGTTCCTGTTGGGTCGCCCTTGGCTGTGTCCAGGCCCAATGCAATGATAAGGACGTTTGCTTTGTATCGCGCAATCCGCCTCAAAGCCTTTGCAAGGGCTTGCCGGTATTGTTCTCCCGTAACGTGTTCGGGCAGCGGGTAGTTGACGTTGAAGCCCAATCCAGGACCCTCCCCTTTTTCATCATCAAACCCGCTGAAATAAGGGTAAGCGAAGTGAGGATGGCCGTGGATCGAGAGAGTCAATACGTCCGATCGCCTGAGAAACACGTCCTGGGTTCCGTTTCCGTGGTGGTAGTCGATATCCAGAACCGCCACTTTCCCGAAAGCGCTCAGATAATGGGCTGCAATCGCCGCTGAATTAAGATAGCAGAAACCACCGAATGCCCTGCTCTCAGCGTGGTGTCCGGGGGGGCGAAGTAGCGCATAGGCGAGGCGATAGCCTTCCAGGACCTTGCGCGCTGCGCTCAAAGCGCAATCGACCGCCCGTTTGGCGGCAAAATAAGCATTTTCATTTAGAGGGGTAAAGGTATCGATGCAATAATACCCGGCCCGGATGGGTAATTCCTTAGGCGGTCTGGTCTTGTTGCGGATGGGGAACACATAAGGATAAACCGATTCGCCGGGCTCAACATTGGCACACACTTTTTTCAAGAAATGCACAAACCTTTGATCATGAACTTCCTTGATAAACTTATCCGAAAAATGCCGGATATTGATTTTCTCGAAGAGATGGGTCGGTTCCAGTTCTTTGAGAATGGCACTGACCCTTACGGGGGACTCCACGTATCCCTGCTCGTGAACGTGATGGATGGCATGCATATCGTTCACCACGAGAGCGATTCGCTTCTCAAGGGATGCGATGGGTCTCACTTCAGTGGTGCGTTCACCCTTGACGTATTTCGGTTCTCGCAGACGAACAGGCTGGTCACGGAAGGATCTCACGACTCCTTCAATGTAAGCCGGGGGGCAAATGCCGGCGTAGTGCGTCTCGAGAATGGTACGAACGATCTTTCTCGTCAAATCCCGATCCAGGCTCAAGGTTTTGCCGAGGTTGTCGAAGACCAGGTAAGGCGGGCAGTCGCCGCCAGGCTTTACGGGCGTTTCATAGGCGGTGTTGATGATGGGCCGGGCGCCGAATCTCTCATAAAAGCGAAGCCGCTCGACATTCTGTTTGAGGATAGCCGCATCCCTACAAAGGTCGGGGTCATCTGGCAGGCTTTCGAAAAACAAACCCACTGAACGCAAGGATTGCGCTTCCTCTCTCACCCGCTGGTATAAAGCGCCTCCGATCCCGCTGCCTGTTCTGTAGGTTGCAGCGGATAGAAAATCCAGATAACAAAAACGCAAGTTCGGTACATGTTCCAACAGGGCAAAACCCTTAACCCTGCCTCTGATCCCTTCAGCGACAAAGATAATGGAACGGAAGCGGTACTTAAAGGGATCGGTCAGTTGATCCGGAAGTTTGTCCGCCTTCTCCTTGGGAAGAAGAGGGAATTGTTTTAACAGGATGTCCTGGACCTGAGCAATCGCCTTGCGGTCAACCGGTAACAGATCATCGTAGATGCGTCGGATCCGAAACATAAAGACTTATCCTGCTTGCTCAAATACCCTTCTCAATTCCTGAATCCTCAAGAATTCTTTCTACCATTCGGCAGTACGGTATCCCGGCTCGATCGATTGCAGCGATGAACCCCGCATCCGGAGAAAGACATGGGTTGGCGTTTATTTCTAGAACCCATGGCCGGTTTTTCTCATCCACCCTAAAGTCCACCCTGGCATAGCCTCTGATCTCGAAAAGACTCCAGCAACGCCTTGCAAGTTCACTGAGCCTCTGCAGCAAAGGACGATCGGACATTGAGAAATCAAAGTTCCTCCTGGTATGTCGACACTCGAAGCTGTCTTCTTCCCATTTGGCCCGGTAGTCCAGCATTTTCAGTTTTCCAGGGGGATAGCCGTCAAAACGCATCTCTGCAGGGGGGAGCACTTCAGGACCATCCCGTGATGCGAGCAATGAAAGATTGAATTCCCTTCCTTCAATATAGGCTTCTACAAAGCCTTCCCCACCAAGGCCGGCCCTGCGCTGCTGCAAGGCTCTGAGGAGCTGACGGGAGTCACTGGCTGCGACCACCGAATCTTCTCCGAGTCCTATGGATGCGTGCTCCCAAGTGGACTTAACAATAAAACATCCTTGAAGCGAAAACGGTGCAGCCTTCAATTCCGCCTCCGAAAAACTCCGCGGCGTGGGGATGCCCACGTTTACGAGCTCTTTTTTTGCAATCCTTTTGTTCGAGGTGGTGTAAAGGGAATCCGTTTTTGAGCCTGTATAGGGGACCCCCACGAGGTCCATAAGAGCCGAAGCGAGATAAATGAGCCGTCCGTGACCTTCTACGGACTCAACAAGATTAAAAACAAAAGCCGGCTTTATGCTTTGAATGGTTTTCATGAAACCGGCCAGATCTAGTGAGAAAGGAACCTCAACAGGTTCCCAGCCACTATCTGCGAGGGCCTGCCCTACTGCATGGGCCTGGACTAGGGTATCCTTTTGGTCGGGATTGCCTTGTTCCACGATACGGTCATATAGAATAAGAGCTTTCGGCATTTTCTGCTTAGACAGGAAAGCTAGGGTTCTATTCTCATCAGCGCGGAATCCATGATCCGAGAAATCAGTTCCCGGTATGTCACCCCTGCAAGGCGGCAAAGAATGGGCAGGTCGGAAATCTCCGGATTCAGACCGGCAAGAGGATTCACCTCCAAAAAATGAAGCATGCCATCCGCATCGGCCCGCAGATCAATCCGACCACCGTCCCTGCATCCAAGTCCGCGCCATGCAGAAAGCGCAAGTTTAACTGCCTTCTCAGCCGTCTCGTCTCGGCCTTGGCGGTACTCCACCACCTGTTCAAAATGTTTTTTGTTGTGGTATGAATACGCCGCAACGTCTGCGCCCTTTTTCAAGATCACCTCGATTGCACCGATTGCCACAGAGGATTTCCCTGTTCCCGTGACCCCGACCGTAAACTCTTTTCCCGGCAAGAAACGCTCTACAAGCACCGGCTGTCTAAAGCGCTTAAGCAACCTGCGACAGGCTGTTGAGAGTTGTCGCTTGTTCTTGATCATTGAGGCTGCGCCTATCCCTTTCCCCGTGCCTTCCGCCACAGGTTTTGCAAAGAGTGGGAAAGGAAGATCTGCAGACGGAATTTCCTCTTCGTTTTCAATGATTCGAAAATCGGGTGTGGGTATTCCTAGATCCCGAATCACGCGTTTGGTCATCCCCTTGTGAAGGGTAAGGCAGAGAACGAGGGGGTCGGAAAAGGTGTAAGGAATGTCGTAAGCTTCCAGCAGGGCGGGAACCTGGGCTTCCCGGCTGAAACCTCTTATCCCTTCTGCGATGTTGAATACCAGATCCCACCGATTCCCGGCAACGAGCCGCTTCGCAAGGCTTTGGATATGACCAATGCGATCGGTTTCAAATCCCAGTAGCCGGAGGGTCTGATCGATCGCCTCGATGGTGTCGAGACGATCGAATTCAGCTGCGTCTTCCTTGCTTATGCCCCGGACTAAATATTCCTCCTGGAGATCGTAAGTGATCCCAACCTTCATCAAAAAGCCTCTTGCTGAACCGAGGCACCTGCCGAATTACATGCATAGGCCTTTCCTTCCGAGTCAGGATACCGGTAAGTGCGGCCCTCATAGTTCGTAAGCAGGAGATCTTCACCGTCCCGGCCTACCACATAGTCAGGGAGCAACGGGATTTTTCCCCCTCCACCAGGCGCGTCGATTACGTAGGTTGGAACGGCGTATCCCGTGGTGTGCCCTCTTAACCCCCGAATGATCTCCAGACCCTTTTGCACAGGCGTCCGGAAATGGGCAGACCCCAAAATGGGATCGCATTGGTAGAGATAGTAAGGCTTAACCCGCATTTTGAGAAGTCCATGAACAAGGTTTTTCATGGTTTCCACCCGGTCATTGATTCCAGCCAAGAGCACCGTTTGACTTCCTAAAGGTATTCCGGCATCAGCCAGCCTTTCACACGCCTGGCTCACCTCCGGCGTTAGCTCTTCCGGATGACTGAAGTGAATGCTCATCCAGAGAGGATGATATTTTTTCAGCATCCGAGTCAAGGTGGGCGTAATCCGCTGAGGCAGGACGACAGGGGCTTTTGTTCCGATTCTCACGAATTCCACGTGCTTGATCCGACGCAGTCTGGTAAGCAGCCATTGCAGGGATTCGTCCGGTAGGGTCAAGGGGTCTCCACCGGAAAGAAGCACATCACGAACTCTGGGTGTGCTTGCGATGTAGGCAAGCGCTTTTTCCCAGCGGTCCATGCTGGCTGCAAAGCCGTTCCCGTGGCCCACCATGCGTGAACGGGTACAGTACCTGCAATAAGTGGAGCAGAAATCCGTGATGAGAAATAGAACCCTGTCCGGATAGCGGTGGACAAGGCCCGGCACAGGACTGTCATGATCTTCCCCAAGAGGATCCGCCGCCTCACCCGCAGAATGAAGATATTCTCCGGTCACTGGAATAACGCACCTTCGAAGCGGCTGAAGAGGATCCTTTCGGTCCAGGAGGCTGGCATAATAAGGGGTAATCGCCAGGGGCAGTTGACCGGCCATAGACGTCATGGCTATCCTCTCGTCCTCTGAGAGCGTAATCAGGTTGGAAAGAGAATTAATATCCCTGATGCGGTGACGAAGCTGCCAGTGCCAATCGTTCCACTCCGTAAGATTTGACTCAGGGAAAAAGCGTTTCCGGAATGCCGTGCTTCTGGCGCTACACCGGAAACTGGGAAGGTGCGGCACTTTCTGAATCGATATTATTTTGCGGTTTTCTTTTTGCGGCCATGGATCGAGGATCGACCCCGGTTCTATACCTCCGAGCCCGTAACCCGAACTCGGAGGCTCAAAATCCTCCGTGCTTAACATTTCTTTCTTCATCTTCTTCACGCCCCCGCGGTGTGAAATCTAGCAGAGGAACAATATCCTCCTTTTAACTCGAAATCCTTTTCATCAAAAGCTCAGGACCTATGCTTGACGCTTAACCCCTGCATCATGTGAATTGTTGACATTTAGATGGAAATTATAGTTAACAAAAAATTCCGATGCAAGGGTAAATGGACACTTAAATTATTTCAAAATGCGCGATTCCGATTCCTCCGCTTTTTTCAGTTTGTACCTTCTGACTTTGATTGCTTTCTTTTGGTTTTCTTCGGATATCTCACCGCCCACTTCCACTTCTTTCCGGATAAGCGCAAGCAACTCGAGTCCTTTTCCCTGCTCTTCCACCATGTATTCGTTTTCGTCATGAGAGGATATGGCGATGCGCACCACGTTTCCTCGATCATCCCAGTCCATCGGGATGACCACCCCTCTGATGATGCTCATCTTGCTTCTCCCTTTTTTCACCCCGGTTCCATACATTAAGAGTGAGCATGCCTCGTGCCAAAAGCGCAATCATCTGAAATTTTTCGATTTTTTTAGCCTTTCGGATTTTAGCTGGAATGATCGGTTCCGATTTCACCTGAACTATAAGAGGCTAGGCGGATAAGAAACAGCCCAAGCATTGCTAACTGCTTGAAAGGTTTGGTTAAATTTAAAATGGAAGCAGTAGTTCCGATATCTTTGCGATCGGAATCTCCAGTTCCTCATAGGTCTAAAAATATACCATCTCAAGCGGCGCTCTTAAAGTCTTCTTTACGAATGTTATGTTTTTTCATAAGTTTGTGCAGTTGCCTTGTCGTAATCCCCGAGGCTTTTGCCGTGTCCTTGATTTTGCCTCTGTTTTTGAGAAGCTGCCCTTTGATATAGTTACGTTCAATACCTTCCAGTCCTAACCTTCTTGCCTCCGCTAAACTCAATGACGTATCAGACGCTTCGTTAGAAGCAAGCCCGGGTGTTTCAAAGAGTTCGCTCGGGAAACTTTCCGGCCTGAGAACGGAGGTTGTTTCAAGGATATATGCTCTTTCAATCAGGTTTTCCAGTTCTCGGATATTTCCAGGCCAGGAATAGCGCTGGAAGCTTTCCAGAACAGATGGATGAACGTGGTAAATCTCTTTGGAATTGAACTTGTTCATCCTCCTAAGAAACACCTCGACAAAGTGGGGAATATCGTCTTTTCGATCTCTGAGGGGAGATATTTCAATGGGAAACACATTCAGCCGGTAATAGAGGTCCTTTCGGAAAAGACCGGCGTCACACATTTCCTTGAGATTCATGTTCGTCGCTGCGATAACGCGCACGTTAGCTTCGATCGTCTCTTCTCCTCCTACCCTATTGAAGCTTCCATCCTGGAGAATCTGAAGAAGTTTGATCTGCGCCGAAGCCGTAATTGTCCCGATCTCATCCAGAAAGATGGTCCCTCCTCTTGCGATTTCAAATTTGCCCAACTTTCTTCTGACAGCGCCTGTAAAGGCACCTTTTTCGTGACCGAAAAGTTCGCTTTCCAGAAGCGTATCAGGAATGGCACCGCAGTGGACGCTGATGAACTGGGAGTCTCTGCGATTGCTGTGTTTGTGTATCAAGCTGGCCATGACGCCCTTGCCGGTGCCTGTCTCCCCTGCCAGGAGAACCGTGCTTTTTGTAGGAGCTACGGAGCGAATCTTTTCAAAAACCGCCGTCATAGCCCGGCTTTTTGTTTGGACGATTTCCAAAGAATCCGCCTGCCAGAACTTGTCCCTTAAGTAATTGAGCTCCGACTGCATGATGATGGATTCGTCTATTGTCTCAGTAACATACTTGACTTCTTCAGGATTCAGAGGATAGGTGAGATAGTTGCTCGCCCCGGCCTTGAGTGCAATGACCGCCTCCCGAATCATCCCCTGGGGGGACATCACCACGATTTCGAGGCTTGGAAAAACCCGCCAGAAGGTCTGCAGAGCGTTACGGAGACCGTCATTGGTTTCTCCCTGTTTAAGGATTTCAATGTCGATAAAAAGATAGTCATACCTTTTGCGTTGCAGGATCAGCAGCGCAGAGTCTTTGGCATAGATCTGGTCGACCCGGTATGAGGAGCGATAGCAAGATCGGATAATTTTATAGATTTCCTGTTCTTTTGAAACCACAAGAATGGATTTCATGGACGTGTTTATCACCCTGTTTTTTTCAGGCAAATAATATCATCCCTGCAGGATTTTCAAGTTTTATTTTGTTTTTCTTCCTGTTTTATAGAGCTGCCAGATCCATAGGCGTTTTCGAAAACTTCACCTGGATTATGAAAACAGACTCTGTTATCATAATTATTTAAAGGCAATTTGGATTATAAGGATGAGTAGGGGGTGGTATTCTGTGAAAAAGCCCTACGGAGGTTGCGGAAGGCCGCTCACAGTTGGTGGAAATGGAATATGGGGGAGGTGAAAAATGGGACTTTATGTGAAGTGGATTGTGATCATCATCATTTTGCTGTTCTTCATCACCTTTGGTGTAAAGAACAGCCAGAGCGTATCTCTTAATTATTACTTCGATATAGTGGGCGTTGAACTTCCCCTTTATGGGCTTGTCTTTATATCTATCCTTCTAGGAATCGCCGCGGGCATCATCATCGGGATAACGGATCGACTTGCAATTAAAAAGAGGCTCCGAGACATGATCAAGGAGAACCGCGCGTTACAGGATGAAATCACCCGGTCAAAGACTTCCGAGGATAGCCGTCTCATTGAAGAAAATTCGACTTCGGCGTGAGCGAGATGGTCTTATAAAGATCAACATAACGTTGCGCAGATCGTTCCCATGAAAAGTCCTCTTTCATGCCGTTCGTTATCAGGACCTCCCAGGTTGCAGGTTCCCGGTAAATGCGGAGTGCTTTTTTAAGGGCCTCCATGAGAGCTTCCGGGCTGTGAGGGCTGAATTTAAATCCGTTTCCCTGCTTGCTCTCAGGGTCAAACTGTACGATGGTATCGTCCAAACCTCCGGTAGCTCTGACCACGGGCACGGTCCCGTATCGGAGCGCATACATCTGGGTAAGCCCGCAGGGCTCGTATCGAGAAGGCATCAGAAGCATATCCGCGCCGGCTATAATGCGATGGGCCAATGATTCGTTAAATCCGATTCTGATCGCCACCCTATCGGGCCGGTTGCCTGCCGCCTTTTCCAGCAGGCTTTGATATTCTTGTTCCCCTGCGCCAAGGATCACCACTCCCGCGCCAAGGTGGACCAGTTCGTCCATGACTTTAACAAGCAAGTCGCACCCTTTTTGGGCCGAAAGCCTTGAAATCATACCGAAAAGGGGCTTGTTCTCCAATGCCTCCGCAAGTCTCAATTCATTCAGGAGAGCCTTTTTGTTCCTTGCCTTTTCCCGCAAGTTGCTCAGATCATAAGGATAAGGGAGTTCGGGATCCTTCTCAGGACTCCACACACTGTAGTCTGTTCCGTTCAGGATGCCATAAAGATTCGCAGAGCGTTTCTTCAATATCCCTTCCATGCCGAAGCCAAATTCAGGGGTCTGAATCTCTTTTGCGTAGGCAGGACTCACTGTTGTCAGGGCATCGGCATAAATCACGCCCGCCTTTAAAAGACTTATCCGGCCCCAGTACTCAACGCCTTCCAAATGGAACACATCGGGAGGTAGAGAGCAAACCGCAAGCTTCTCTTTCGAAAACAGCCCTTGGTAGCCGAGATTATGAATCGTAAAAAGGCTCGCGGTTTTTGCAAAAAAGGGGTCATCCAGATAGATCGTTTTAAGATACGCGGGCACCAGGCCTGTCTGCCAGTCGTGGCAGTGAATCACATCAAAGGGTATCCCGATGAGTTTGGCAAAGATCAGGGCCGCACGAGAAAAATAGGCGAATCGCTCCAAATTGTCGTAATAGTCTCCTTCGCTGGTGGCATACAGGTTAGGTCGGTCGAAAAGGTCCTCCCTTTCGAAAAGATAAACCGGGACCCCTTCTTTGGTGTGTGTCTCGATCACATGGCCTTTCAAGAGTTCGCTTCCCAGGGGAACCTCAAGGTCGGAGTAAAGCGGTCGGGTGGAAAACCCGCCCTTCCTGGTGACTCGGTAAAAGGGCAAACCAACGCGCACGTCCACGCCTTGCCGCCTGAGAGCGTCTGGAAGGGACCCTGCCACATCCGCCAGACCTCCTGTCTTGGCAAATGGTGTGGCTTCAGAGGACAGGAAGAAAACGGTTCGGGATTTTTCTGAAAGTCCCTCCATCACAGGTTATCTTCCTCCACAGCCCCGATTAGGTCCTCATAAATATCGGGCACGGAATAGATTACGCGGTTCCAGGAAGGAATCTGGGTCCCTGCCGTGTCCCGTCTGGCCTGTTCCCAGGCAGTGCCGATGAAATCCCTGAAATGAGAGACTGTCAGCTCTTCCATATGGCGATCATAGGCCAGACCGTTGGAATCCGCATCATCACTGTAGCTTTTCACGAAGCTCAGAGCCGAAGTGTAATAGGTGCGCTGAACCATATCTATGAACGGATCATCCACCGCCATCCCGTGACTCCGGATGTAGTTCAGATAGAACTTCGTAATATCCACGATCATGCGATGGAGCCCGCCCTGGGGGTCTTTCTCGGATAGGCCCTGGTGCTTGTGCTCGTAATTCTTGCACAAATCTATTTGGGCAATCCTCTTTTGCATGAGCCGCTCGTGAACTTCGGACAGGGTACTCACTTCCAGCCCCCAGTCAAAGGCGACATTCAGGGCTCGGCCCAGGCGGGTCAGGAAGCTGAACTCTCCGGCAAGGGGATAACGGAAGCTGCGATGGTATCGGAAGAACTCCTCCAGATCGTGAAGTCTGATCCGGTGCATGATCTGGGTGAGGGTCTCGACGAAGGGCGTAACAAAAAGGCGGGTCGCCCTTCCTTTCATTTCAGTGGAGGTCGGCGAAATGCGGGCATAGTAACCTTTGCAAAATTCGAAGTCGTTGTTGGGGTTTGCAGTCGGTTCGATGAGACGACCGAGAAGCAGTCGGTCGTACGTTACAATATCGCAGTCATGAAGGGCGATTACGTCGCACACTTCTTTGGCAAACAGGTAACCCATGCTGATCCACACGGATTGGCCTTTGCCCGGGATCCCGATATTGATCTTCTGCTCCTGGAGCTTTTTGAAGACTTTCTGGATTCTGGAGCCTTCAACCCAGATGACTTTTACGTCGCGGTTTCCCTTTTTAAGCCGATAGAAATAGTTCCTGGCCTCGACGAACTCTTTTTTCTTTCTCGCACCGCCGAGAGCTACGACAATGGAGCGAAGATAATCCACCTGATTGATCTGGTCGATGATGTTTTTGAGGACCCCGGGTACGTGGATTTCCCCGTAAAGCGAAGGCAGAAGAAGTCCGATGTCGAGATGTCTAGAGTATTCCATAAGCTTGTCTTCCAGTTGCCTCAGGTACAACTCACGATCAAAGATATCGTAAAAGCCGTGAATGGTGGTGATGTCCCCTTCCTGGTGAAACTCACTCATGGTCTTCCCCCCCTTCTTAGAAGATCATAACATTACCTATGTTTTTTCCGTATGGACCGATTTTTCGTCCCACACCTTTACCAGATAGTCCTTGTGTTCCTCAAATTTTAAGGCCTGTTCCTCCACAAGCTCTTCTGCTTCCGCGGAGGACATCTCCCAGCTCTGGCGGACAAAGGAGGCTACTCTGGCGTAATAAAGAGGAGTGACAAGATCAATGAGTTTGTTCCGATTCACCCGCCATTGGTGAAAGGTCGCGGCCAATTCATAGAGGATCTGAACCCATGAGTCGGTTGACAAAAGGAAGGACTTCGTCTCCGATTCCGCACAGCGGACTATCTCCTTGAAACAATGCTCGCAAAAAATCTCTTTCCAGAGGGAAGAGAATTGCTGATAGCCGGTTTTGAAATGCTCAATCATGGCATTCGCATCAACCTTCACAGCCTCCGGCTCTACATAGCCCTCGTATCCGAAAAGCTCCACGGCCTCACTGCCTCGGATTCCTTTCCAGTAGCTTTCGTGGCGCTCCATAAGGGAGAAAATGGTCCATAGGACCTGGCGGAACATCGGTCCAAGGTGTTGTCCGGGGTCTTTGGCGTCGTGGATCTTAACCCCGAGATTGGATTGGCCGATCCGGAAGTTCTGAGTGATGGCGTTGGTCGTCATCCAGATGTCGATTCCGTAACGCGCTACATCGGTCTCCCATACATCTTGCTCCGCATAGAACCTGGCCGCATCGATGGATAAAGCGAAGTCACCGCCGATCGGCTGCCTGATCCGCTTTCCGTAGAGCGCGCGGGTGAGATTATAGACGATGTTATTGGTGATGGTTCCGTCATACTTGTGACGCAGGTATACGGGCGCCACAAACTGGAAGTCTTTGGAAAGCACAGGGTCCAGAAGATGCTGGATCCAATCCGGGGTTATGCTTCGCAAGTCTGAATCCACTACTGCCAGGGCCTTCACCTTGAGCCGGCTCGCAGACTCAAAAACAGACCGCAAGGCGGTCCCCTTACCCCCCGGGCCTCGGTAAATGGAAACGATCTTTTCCTGCCAGGGCTTGATCTGAAATTCCTTGGCCACTTCCCTGGTATCGTCAGTAGAACCCCCATCGGCGATAACGATCACGCAACGCTTGTCATTGTAATATGTGGCCAGACCGTGGGTCACCATCTGAATGACATGCTCAATGGTCTTCTCATTGTTAAAGCAGGGGATGCCGATGAGGATATCGGCAGACCCGATTTCCTCGATCCTCTTGGACGTATAAGCCCTTAAACCTGTTTTGTATTGCATTTCTCCCTCCTTTTATAACTTTTTATCACGCATAACGTGCTTGAATCAACCGTGATGATCTCGTAAAAAGTCGAAAAGTTCGCATTTGTCATTTCGACCACAGGGAGAAAGCTAGTTTTTTCAAGGTTTTATGCTCTAAAGATTTCTCGCTTCGCTCGAAATGACATAAAAATGGGACTTTTTACGAGTTCATCAACCTTGATGCCTTATTTGTCCAGGAAACCTCCGGAATGAAAGCCTTGCCTGCTTGCTCTGAGGCCTAAGGCCACGCTTCATGTCGATATGACCAATGCCAGAGAGTCGGCGAGCTCACAAAGTCGAAAGCACGACCCGGTCTTGAGGCGTTCTACGCGTGCTCCCTTAAGGAAGGTGATTTTTACCTGGACCTTTCAGCCTTTTGTTCCTATGATGCTGTTGGATAACGTTTTTTCGGGGGTTTAATGAGAAACACACTCGCTTTTGTAATGGCCGGCGGACGGGGTGAAAGGCTTATGCCTCTCACCCAGGACCGCAGTAAACCTGCGGTCCCCTTCGGCGGAATCTACCGCCTGATCGACTTCACCCTGAGTAATTGCGTCAACTCTCAAATATACAAGATCATTGTGCTCCCCCAGTATAAGTCCCAATCTCTCAACGACCATCTGGAAGAGGGGTGGAATATCTTTAGCCCGAAGATCGGTCATTTCCTCAAGGTCGTTCCACCTCAACAGCGCGTCGGTCTGGATTGGTATCGGGGCACAGCCGACTGCATTCGCCAGAACCACTACCTCATTGAACGCCATAAGCCTGAAGCGGTGATCATTTTATCCGGTGATCATATATACAAAATGGATTACAGCCTTTTCATCCGGTACCACCAAGAAAAGGGGGCCGACCTCACCATCTCCCTCCTGGAGGTTGACAAGGATCTGGCAGGCCAGTTCGGCATAGCGGAAGTGGACAGTGATTTCCGGATTGTGGCTTTTAGGGAAAAACCCAAAGAAAACGTGAAAACCATACCTGGTGATGCCAACCATGTCCTTGCCTCAATGGGCATTTATGTGTTTAAGACAGAGACGCTTCTTGATTTATTGAAAGCCGGGGACGAGGACGACTTCGGTCGCGACATTATTCCTCAAATGCTCATGTCCCATAAGGTTTTTGCCTATCCTTACGTCCGCTTCAACCGCATCAAGGACTACATCTATTTTACTACCGACGACGGTGGGAGGCAGAGCAGGCTGGAACCGAAGGTTAGGGACTCTTCTTACTGGCGTGACGTGGGGACTCTTGACGCTTACTGGAATGCAAACATGGACCTGACCGGAGTGGATCCTTTCTTTAATCTTTATGGTACCAAGTGGCCCATTCACACGCGCCAGGTTCTTGCGCCTCCCGCCAAGTTCATTTTCAGCAATGAGCGACCCGAAGGTTTCCGGGTCGGCAAGGCCCTTGACTCCCTTGTGGCACCGGGCAGTATTATCAGCGGTATTGTGCGCAATTCAGTTCTCTCTTACAATACCGTAGTGAGGAGCTGGGCCACCGTAGACGAGTCCGTTGTTTGCGACGACGTAGTGATAGGGCGCAATTGCAGAATCAAAAAGACCATTATTGACAAGAACAACGATATACCACCCGACACTCAGATCGGCTATCACCCCAACGAAGATCGAAAGCATTTCACGGTCACCCCCAGGGGCATTGTAGTTGTCCCGAAGGGTTATTTCAGATGACATTCTTCTTTAGCAGTCGGGCGATCACTTGAGCGTGTCTTTCCGCCGCACCTAGGTTGACCAGTACGGCTTGTTTTGCCTTGTCCCCAATCAATGACAACCATTCCCGTTGATTAAGCAGGGCTGTAGCCTTTTCCGAAAAATCCGCCGTATCCTTTACGGGGATACCGCCGCCCACCTTTTCCAAGAGGGTTTTTGCATCCAAGAAGTCGTCCATAAAAGGGCCGTAGAAAACCGCCTTTCCCCAGGCCGCCGATTCCATGGGATTTTGTCCGCCCATGGGCACGAGACTGGCGCCGCAGAAATTGATGGTTCCCACACTGTAGACCTTAAATAACTCTCCAAAGGTGTCCAGGATCAGCACCGGTGCGGTTCTTTTTTCGCCGCTAACTTTCAACCTCGATCTGAGCTGGTAGGAAAGACCTCGCTGCTTTACCAGAGACTCAATTCTCGGGGTTCTCGCAATATGCCTGGGAGCAATAACAAGGATAATGCCGGGAAATTTCTCCTGCAATCGTAGATAAACAGCAAGAACTTTCTCTTCTTCTCCTTCTCGTGTGCTGCCTGCGACAAAGACGATGTCGGATGAATCAAGGTTAAGAATCCGGCGCATTTCCGGAATGATACAAGGGTCGGCCTGCCGGACCAGGAGATCGTGTTTTGCGTTTCCTTGGACTTCTACCCTAGCCGGGTCTGCTCCCATAGTCAGGATGCGGCTCTTATCCTCCTCGGAAATCATGCTGAAAACATCCACGTTTTTTAGCACATCGCGAAAGAAAGGGGCGAACTTCCTATATCGGGCGATCGATCTGGCGGAAATCCGTCCGTTGATAAGGGCACATCTGATCCCCTTCCGTCGGGCCTCCACGATCCATGCAGGCCAGATTTCTGTTTCCACAAAAACCATAACAGAGGGTGCCGCAATGGAAAGGGCTTTTCGAACCGAGAAAAGAAAATCAAAGGGAGCATAAACTACAGGCGTCTTTCGAGCCATGGCCCTGGCTGCTTCGAATGCATAGTCAGTGTTCACGGATAGGATTATGCAGTTTTCCGGGGCAAGCCTTCTGAGGTGGGAAATAATTGCATCCGCCACTCTGAACTCTCCCAGTGACGATGAATGGAGCCAAATGGGAGCGTCCAGGCCGCTCAAGGTTTTCGGCAGGAACCCGAGCCGTTCTTTCCAGCCCCTAGTGAAACGCCCGGTAAGGCGAGAATAGGCTAAGAGGAAAGGGAGAGAAGCAAAAAAAGCGGCTGATCCGACGAAGGTATAGGCGAGATACCAATGGCTCATGGGTTTGTAACTCTTTGCTTGATCAATACATCCCTTCATTATAGATTTCTCTTGATCGTAAAACCAAACACTTTCTTGAGGGGGGGTATGTGGATGACGAAAATCCAAAGGGCGATTGTAAGCGTAACCGATAAAACAGGAGTGATTGATTTCGTGAAGTCCCTTTCCCAATTCGGGGTTCAGATCCTTTCAACAGGCGGCACGGCCAGGGCCCTCCGAGATGCCGACCTATCGGTTACTGACATCTCTCGATACACGGGCTTTCCTGAAATGCTGGACGGCAGGGTGAAAACCCTTCATCCTAAAGTTCACGGAGGTCTTCTAGGGGTCAGGGATAATCCCGAGCACGTCAAGATCATGAGACAACACGACATCCTGAATATCGATATGGTCGTGGTCAACCTCTACCAATTTGAAAAGACGATAGAGGCGGAAGGAGTAACCCTGGAAGAGGCCATAGAAAATATTGATATCGGCGGCCCGGCAATGCTCCGCTCCGCTGCAAAGAACTACAGGAGTGTAACGGTTCTTGTTGATCCGGCGGACTATGGGGCTATCCTTAAAGAAATGGAACGAATGGAAGGTTCCACGTCTCTCAGGACGAGGTTCCGGCTTGCCAAAAAAGTCTTTCAATTGACCGAGCACTACGACGGGGCCATCGCCCGGTACCTCGCAACCATAGAGTTGTAGAATTCGGTTAAGGGGTCGGGTTTGAGAGGGAGTTTCATGCTTGGGGCCGCCAGCTTCAGCATTTCAAAGAGCTAAATTGTTACCAAAAATCTAAAATGCCACAAAATGCTTTTTTATTGACATTGCGTCGGTCCTTTAGTAGTCATATTATAGCTGCAATGCAGTCACCAGAAGGTTTGTAGGATGTTTCACTTTCAAAGAAAGGTCTCGCGTTTATGTGGAAAGATCAACCTTATTGGAATCCCGTTCTCGAAACCCTTCCGCACGAAAAAATTCGAGATCTCCAGTTCCGGAAATTCAAGAATATCTTTGAGTGGGGTTACGAGAAGTCAAAATTCCACCATACTCTTTACGAAAAAGCGGGAATAACACCAGAGGATATTCGATCCTTTGATGATATTCGGCGCATCCCAACCGTGGAGAAATCCATGATGCGCGATATTCAGCGTATTCATCCATTCCCTTACGGAGACGCCCTATGCGTGCCCCTGGACGAGGTTGTGGAGTTCCGCCAGACCAGCGGTACGACAGGTCAGCCCGTGTATCAGCCCGATACCTGGCAGGACTGGGAATGGTGGTCCGAGTGTTGGTCATATATTCTTTGGGCCCAGGGATACCGGCCCTCGGATCGCGTGTTTATTCCATTTGGTTACAATGTCTTTGTTGCCTTCTGGGCTGGTCATTACGCCGCTGAAAAAATCGGCGCCGAAATCGTGCCGGGCGGCGTGCTGGACACCCAGTCCAGGATTCTTAAAATACAGGAATTACAGTGTACGGCCATGATGGCGACCCCGACTTATGTCTTAGGGATGGCTGACACGGCGCGCAAAATGGGCATCGACCCTTCTTCCCTAACCGTCAGGAAAATCACCTGTGCGGGAGAGCCGGGTGCCAGCATTCCCACCACCAAAAAAAGGATGGAAGAGGCCTGGGCTGCCAAGGTCTATGACCATGCAGGTGCGACGGAGATCGGTGCATGGTGTTTTGAGTGCACCGCGCAGTCCGGCGGGCTCCATGTCAATGAAGCCTTTTTCCTGGTTGAGATTCAGGATGTGGAAACAGGCGAATATATCGAGGAACCGGGCCGAAGGGGCAAGATGATCATCACCGCCCTCGATCGGCAGGCCCAGCCGTGCATCCGTTTTGACTCCAAGGACATTATCGAGTGGGCGCCGGAACCCTGCTCCTGCGGACGCACCTTTCGATTAATTAATGGGGGAGTGATCGGAAGAGCGGACGACATCACCAAGGTAAAAGGCGTGTTGCTGTCCCCCTCGGCGATAGAGGAGGTGGTTCGTGGTCTCGACGGCCTGGGGAATGAATTTGAAGTTATTGTGGACAAAGAAGGAGACATCGATCGCATCACCCTCAAGGTTGAAATCATCAAGGGACGGGAGGGTGAACGCAAACAGATCGAGGCAAACCTTAAAGATCAGCTCCGTCTGAAAACCAATCTCGGCTATATCCTTGAGTTCCATGACCATGGAACCCTTCCTCGCTATGATGTGAAGGCCAAGCGGTTCAAGGACCTGAGAAAACACTAGGAAGGGTTCATGGTTCAAGGTTATTTTGCAGGACCGTCAACATTGCTTCGAGGTGAATGATGAACGATACATATGACTTGAGAGACATTGCGGCCAAAATCGAGTCTCTAAAGAAAACAGCTCTTGAGCTCAGGGATCTGGGGGAAAATTTTCCGGCCCTCTATCGAAACGCCCGTCGAATCCTGGCCGGCGTTAGAATGTTGGAAATCAACATATCCGATATATCCGATTTGACAGATTTAGAAGTTTCCTAGACAGCTTTCACGAAAGAAGTCGATCCCAAGGGATTGTCTTAAAGGTTTTATGCAAAAAATGGTCGTCCTCTACGGTGTGGAATTTGAGGTCTGCAAAAAGTCCCGCCGCCGCCCGTTGAACCTCTTTGATGTCAATCACCTCGTCCTGCCTGCCATGATAAATCCATACAGGGACGGCAGTTTTCCTTATCCGGTGAGACGTGAACTCAATCCAGTGGATGGCCGGGGCAAGCAGGATAAGTCTTTTGACCCGGTCTTCGTTTTCCAAAGCGAAAATGGAAGCCATGAGTCCTCCGAAGCTTGATCCCACAATGGTAATTGCCGTCTGAGAAGAAAGGACGGCCTCCATTCTTTTCATTCTTTCATCAAGAGGGCCGGTGAAATGAGGAGTCATCATATCCGGGTACTTTCTCCGGAAAAATACAGCCTTGGTTCCCTGGTTGCTGCTTTCAAGGCCGTGTATGAATATACGGGAGTCCATATCAAGCGCAGCCTCGGGTCTTTACAAGCGCGGGCGCTTGACGATCAATAGCGAAAATGCAATCCATTTCCTCAGCATGATGGTGCTTAAACTGTCTACCCCGGAGATGAATTCGCAGGATATTTTTCAGAGTGATCGTCTTTTGTGTTTGCACTGATTCCAAAACAACTTACTAGGAAATCTCGAGAATTTCAAATTCCTGAATCCCTCTTGGGGTTTTTACCCTAACTTCGTCTCCCACCTTCATGCCTATCAGTGCCTGGCCGATGGGTGATGTCACGGAAATTCTCCCCTCTTCAGGAGCCGATTCGTAAGGCCCAAGAAGTTGGTAGCAAGTCTCCTCCTCACTGTTGATGTCGTATAACCTGACGGTCTTCCCAAAGACAACGGTGTCCGAAGGCTTGCCGTCCAGCTCGATCACCTCGGATTGCCCGATAAAAACGCGTAATTCATTGATCCGACCTTCAATAAACGATTGCCTTTCCTTGGCGGCGTGATATTCAGCATTTTCGCTGAGGTCGCCGTGGCCTCTCGCTTCTTCAATGGCACGGATGTTGGCAGGTCTTTCCACCCTTTCCATGCGGGTTAATTCCTCTTTAACTCTTTCCAACCCTTCCCTGGTAATCGGGATTCTCTCCATGCTTCTATTCTCCCTAATAATTTTCTAAGAACTACCCATGCGCCCTTGAATGGTAAAGCCTTTCTATGATCAGGATAGAAAGGCTTCATTAAAATCAGCCAGCAAGGCGTCTTCAGTTCCGTTTTACCCGCACATTCCCAACACAACGCTACTAAAAATCCATATACCAGCTAATTGGCCTTGTCAACTGCCGGCTCGGCGCCTTTCCTCAGCCTGCGCTAGTTCCTCCGGTTATGCCTATCCCCTCTCATCATATACCTGCCAAGCCCCATCTCTATCAAACAGGTCTGTCATACCTTATCTTTGCAGGCTGATCAAAAACGTCGAGATGCAAGGCACTCGAAGTTCCGAGGAATGAGGCGTACATGGAAGTACGCCGCAACGACAAGGAACGAGAGTAACGCGGCAGATCGGCGTTTTTCATCAGCCTGAGCTAGTTCCTATCGACCGTCGGCAGCATCACCTGCGGTTCGGTGAGAAAGAAGTCCCCCTTCTCGATCCAGCCCTTCAAAATGTTGGCGATCTCCAAGGCCCTGGTGTGGGAAGAGAGAGGAACAGTATGGATATTTTGTCCTCTAAACGTGATCATGCCGCTTTTTAGCTCTGCATAGCTGACTTGCCCAAGGCTGACGGCATCCCCTTTGGGGTAGTCGTTTCCATAGTCAATAATTTGCGTGAACAGTTCCGCGTCTGAGACACCGGTGAAACGGGCGATTTCTTCATTCAGCACAGGGATAGGAACACCGATCCCCAAAGCCATCGAGCAACCGTACCCCACCATGCTCACGCCCATGAGCCAACGGGGATCCATCTCCTTGAGATTCCCCATCACCATAAGGTTCCCTGCAGGCGTCACCGGTGCACCGCCTTTTGACCGCTTCACACCAGGACTGTGCTGGGTGCCGGGACCGATAATATACCCCTTTGCACCTCCCAGAAAGATTCTGGTTCCCATGCCCATTGTGAGATAGTAAGGATCGTTCAGAAGAGGACTCAGATGTCCCGAGGTGGAGTAGTTGGCGTTGCCGGCCTTGGGCTTTAACACGCCCATATAGGTGTAGATGGTTTTGTTCGAAAGGTTGACGGCGCAGTTATAGTTCTGATAAGCGTTCCTCGGGTTTAGGAGAACGGCATAGGGAAGATCTGCAAGCCCTATCTTTTTGCTGATCTTGCGGTTTGGGTAACAATCCGTGCCGTAGGCTGTGGCCCTGAGCCTTACCGCCTTCCCGGCTAAAAGGTCGTGGAGGACATGACCGCCGCCGTATTGAAACTGACCCGGATGAACCCGGTTCAGAGGGTCATCTTCAGTAGGCTCGGTGGCGCCGATGAAAATATCCACGGCTGCCAAACCCGCATAAGCGGGAACGTCGTTCAACCAAACTTTAGCCGCTTTAATAGCCGGCTTGGTGTGCCCGAAATTGATAAAAGCGCCCGAAGAACACATGGGCGCAAATGTGCCTGTCGTAACCACATCCACTTTGCGGGCTGCCTTCTCAGTTCCTTCCTGTTTCACAACATCAGTCATTTCTTGAGCGGTGAGAACCACGACTTTTCCTTGCTTGATTTTCTGGTTGATTTCCTGGATCGTTCTGGAAAACCTTTTGACCGCCATGTTCCCGTTACCTCCCGCCGTTCATCGTGCTTTTCCGACCATTATTTTTCCCACAAAATTTAATCATAGGGACTTAATCGAGCGGTGACAAGCGAAAGTTTCACAAAGGCCGGTCTTGACTTCCCGCACGAGTTTCTGTAATGACTGAGGTAGGGGGATGATACGATAAATATGATTCAGCCGGTTACCATCGGCAACTTCACGATCAGAGAAGAAGGCCCTTTTTTCCTTGTTGCAGGTCCTTGCGTCATTGAAACCGAAGATATA
>JAFGDM010000074.1 GCA_016932115.1 Deltaproteobacteria bacterium
AGGGAGGAGAATTTTTTGGCCGAAAGGGTCACACCAAGGATCATCGCCCGGATCTGAACCAGATGGTGGTGGGGGTGGTGCTGGACAACCGGGGTAAGCCTGTCTGCTGCGAGATGTGGCCCGGCAATACGACGGATGTGAAGTCCCTTATCCCGGTCACGGATCGTATCCGGAGCCGTTTCCAAGTGGGGCAGTTTTGTGTCGTGGCCGACCGGGGGATGATCAGTGCGGATACGCTCAGAGAACTGGAGGACCCGGAGAGAAACCTCTCTTACATTCTGGGTGCTCGGATGCGAAAGGTCAATGAGATCAAGCGGGAGGTTCTATCTCGTCCCGGCCGCTACCGGGAGGTGCGTGAGGAGAAGAAGCAGTCCAAAGCGCCCGAGCCCCTGAAAGTCAAGGAGGTGGTCCATGATGGCAAGCGCTATATTGTCTGCCTCAATCCCCGGCAGGCCAGAAAAGATGCTCAGACCCGGGAGGCGATCATCACTTCCCTGAAAGAGAAGATCAAGACAGGGCCAAAGAGTCTTATTGGGAACAAGGGGTATCAGAAGTACCTCAAGATCGAGCGAGGGAGCGTGAGCATTGACCAGGACAAGATCGAGTATGAGTCCCGCTTCGATGGCAAGTGGGTGTTGATCACCAACACAAACCTCTCAGCAGAAGAGGTAGCCCTCAAGTACAAGGAACTGTGGCAGGTGGAACATGCCTTCAGGGATATGAAATCCGTGTTGGATACCAGGCCTGTTTATCACCAGCGGGATGAGAATATCAGTGGCCATGTGTTCTGCAGTTTTTTGGCGCTGGTATTGAGAAAAGAGATGGACAGAAGGCTTAAGGAACATGGCCATGACTTTGAGTGGGCGGATATCAAGCAGGATCTCAAGTCGCTCCAGCAAGTCCGGATAGAAGACAACGGCAAATCTCTGGCTTTGAGAACCGAATGCCTCGGTACTTGTGGCAAGGTGCTTCAAGCGGTGGGCGTTGCAGTGCCCCCAACCATCCGGCAACTGTAGCTATGTCAAAGAGCAATCTGTGGTGCCAAGAACTTTTTCATGTCAACTATATTACTGAAATCACGAAACTTAATTTTGCCAAGTGTTAAAGATCAGTTTGAGCTTGTTTATAACTCACATTGTGAACTTCGAGAATCATTTTGGAAAGTGGAAACGCCTGGGTCCGGCGGCGTTTCTTATATAGAAAAGACGGTTTTTCCCTTGCTTGAAATGTGATATCCAGAGAAGCATTCATCATGGCAAGCGAAGCGGCAAGTAGATACGTGAGAGGAGGCTGACAAAGAATGCTTTCCCATAGAGAACGGGCGGCCCGGGGCCTCAAGGTCGGCGATTTCTTCACAACGTCACGAACCTTTACAAATGATGATGTTCTTCGATTTGCAGAAGTCTCTCTGGATTACAACCCGGTTCACTTTGACGATAGATTTGCCGGGGCCAAGAATTTTATTGCCCCTGTTTGTCATGGCCTGCTTGTGGCAAGCTTGGTCACTGAACTGGGAGGCCAGATCGGGTGGCTTGCTTCCAGCATGAGTTTTAGGTTTAAGGGGCCGGTTTACGCAGGCGACACTATATTCTGCACACTTGAAATCAGGTCAATTGATTTACGGGGTCGAGCTCGAGCTTCTGCGACCCTTGTGAATCAGAATGGGGCGACAGTCGTAGAGGCTGAGATCGGCGGCATTATTCCGGGAGATAAGGAGCGGAGGGTTCTTCGCGCTATGCTGTCCGAAGGCGACCCCACAAACAAGCTGGCCGATAGGATCGGAAGCAAACCCGGATAAGACAATGCATATTAAAGGGGGGCAGGTAACCCCCATGCTCGGGGCCGCCGGCTTCAGCATTTCAAACAGCTAAATTTTCCGGAAAGATGAAAGTAATCATAGTGATAGAGGATGAAGATGTTATAAAAAAGACCCGCCAGAGCCGGACAATTTTTCAAGCATCTGGCTTTCCTACCTCTGAATGCCTTTTCCTCATCGATCTAATTTCCAGGTAAAATGAAGCACTACTACATAATGCGTCTACTTCACCCTTGACACGCAGAGCGAAATCTCATATAGCCCGAAACCGAAAAAGGAAGTTCTTGTCACCATCACCTCACCCACTCTCTATAATGGTCATCGTCCATTTTACCGCCTTGGATATGGGGAGCCCAGCGGGTTACATCTTTTTTGGCCTTTGCGTGTTCGTGTTGTTCCTTGAGTTCTTCAAGTCCGGCGATATCACCGAACTGGCATTCCTCATGGATCTTGTAAGCAAGGCATCTTCTTGTCCTAAAAGTTTTAATCCGGTCCCTGACGTCTCCCCGGTTGATTCAACCTTGAAAAAAACTTGACAAAATTTCAGAATACGATTACTCGTAAGCTAGGTATAGCACCGGCCGATGCTGAAAATTCAAGTGGCAGTTCGCTTCACCGGCAAAGGCGAAAACAGGACCATATCTTTAACTTATCCTCACCACTGAGGGTCATGTTTACCGTTCCACAACAAAAACGAGAGGGACTGACCTTTTCCTGATGAAGGGGCTCGCACATGCGCTTTGTGTCCATGGCCCTTGAGGGTTTTTCCGACCAAATCCTGACCATCAATGCTTCGAACCATACCTTTCAGTTGGAAGCTGACATGAAGACCCTATTTGCAGGATTACTGCCGTCACCGGGGCTGGGGCGACCGGGGGACACCCCCTAAAGCAGGGTAATTCTTAATCAGGGCCGCCCGAGGACGAGACACCGCCACAAACTATTTTTCAAAAAGGAGGTCTGGGATGAAGAAGACAAAGATGAGCCGAAGGGATTTCATGAAAGCAGGTCTTTTGACCACGGCTGCGGCTGCTTTGGGCCCCGTGGCTTTCAAGCCCACAGGTCTTTGGGCCGCCACGCCGAACCTCAAGGGCCCTATCAAGGTCGGGTATCAGGCGGTTTTATCCGGTACTCTCGCAGGGTATGGAGCATTCCACAACATGGGCGTCATCCTGGCTACGGAGGAAATCAATGCCGCCGGGGGCATCGCAGGCGTAAAGCTGGAGGTGGAATTCAGGGATTCCACGTTGGCAGCGCCGGAAGCGATCAAGAACGCCCGCTATTTTGTAGATAGCTGGGGAGCGGATTTTCTCGGCGGCATCGACTCTTCCGGTCAGGCGCTGGCCCTCGCGCCTGTAATGGCCGAGCTGGATCGGGTCCTCATGGTCACCCACGCCGCCACTGAAAAGTTGACCGAAGAACATGTTTTCAAGAAGGGCATCAAGCAGGTCTTCCGGATTTGCACGCCTACTTATCAGGACAGCAACGCAGCAGCTTTTGTGGCCAAAGACCTGCCTGTCAAAACCTGGTCAACCATCAGTCCCAAGTACGAATACGGCTACACCTGTTGGGAGATGTTCAAGAACACGCTCACCAAATTCCGTTCCGATGTGTCCTTCATAGCCGATTCCTGGGCCCCCTTCGGGACAACCGACTTCAGGGCTCACATCAACACGATCCTGGATGCGAAGCCCCAGGGCTTTTACTCTACAGAGTGGGCCGGAGAGCTGATCAGCATGGTCAAGCAGGCGAATCAAGCGGGATTTTTTGAGAAAGTTAAGCATGTTATGTTCCCGGTAGGTGCAGCGATGGATGTCTTGGAGGGGTGCGGGCCTGAGTTGCCGGACAATGTGTGGATTTCCGGGCGGTATTTCTTCCTCTACCCCGATGACAGGAGGAACAATGATTGGGTGGCCCGGTTCAGGAAGAGATGGGATCATTATCCCGCTTACGTGTCTGAAACGGCCTATTCAACCTTTTACGCTTTCAAGAAAGCGGTGGAGGAATCAGGGTCCAAGGATACCGCCAAGGTGATCCAGGCTCTTGAAGGCATGACGTTTGAATCGCCCGCGGGCAAACGGGTTTTTCGCAAGGAGGACCATCAAGCCATGTACAATGTTCCCTGGGGCTTGACGGTATCGAATCCCAAGTATCCCTTCAAGGTGATGGGAAAACAGATTGTCATCCCTGCCGGGGAATGCTTTAACCGTCCGCCCTTTGAAGGGCCGGGCACCAAACCCCCTTTCTAAAAGCTTCTGCTCCTGAGCCGCCGGCCCCTGAGCCGGCCGACGGCTCAAATGCAGGATTGTCCGTGAAGTGCAGAGCCGGGTATGCCGCAAAATCGAGAGGTCTTTTTCATGCTTCAGTCCATCGTCCACGTTTGTTTGGCAGGTTTGTCGGCCGGAATGTTTATTTGGCTGGTGGCGAGCGGGCTGACCCTGATTTTCGGCGTGTTGCGCGTCCTCAATTTTGCCCACGGCAGCTTTTACATGCTGGGAGCCTATTTCTGTTATACCTTTCTTCGATTCATGGGTGAGAACTTCTGGCTTGGGCTTCTTGTAGGACCTCTTTGCGTCTGCGCAGCCGGTTTCGCGATGGAGCGGTTCTTTCTCCGCTATGTATACCATCTCGCCTTGCCCTACCAGCTCCTGCTGACCTTTGCGTTTGTTCTCCTTTTTGACGATCTTGTCAAGATATTTTGGGGCGCCGGATCCATTGGTTCGCCGGCGGCGCCCGGCCTTTCCGGTTCCATATCCGTGTTGGGGAGGAATTTCCCTGTATACAGCCTTTTCATCATCGGGGTGGGACCTCTGATAGCTGTGGCCATGTGGGTTTTCCTGGAAAGAACATGGTTGGGCTGCATCATCCGGGCTGCATCATCGGACAGGGAAATGGCCTCTGCCATAGGCGTGAGGGTTCCGGCCCTTTATACCGGCGTCTTCATGTTCGGAACGTGGCTGGGTGCAATCGGCGGCGGGCTTGCAGTGCCTTATGTGGGCCTTCTCACTCCCGGCATGGGAGAAACCATTATCATTGATGCTTTTGTGGTGGCTGTGATCGGAGGAATGGGCAGCCTCAAGGGTGCTTTCTTGGGCGCCCTGGTCATCGGGCTTCTTTCCTCTTTCGGCACAAGGTTCATCCCCACCTTTGACATGTTCCTAACCTTTATCCTCATGGCTGTAATCCTGGTCTGGAGGCCTCAGGGATTGTTCGGGGAGTCGACATAAATGGTTCATCGCTACCTGACCTATGGGTTGTACGGCGCAATGGCGGCGGTGCTGATAGGCATCGGCCTATTTTCAGGTCGCTTTATGCTATACATGACCATGAAGGTGATGATTCTCGCCATCTTTGCCATGGGATATAACCTGTTGCTGGGACGCACAGGGCTCCTCTCTTTCGGCCATGCCGCCTTTTATGCGGCAGGCGCCTACGGCCTCGGCCTGGTTTCCCTGCATTTGAGTTCTCACCCTCTCTTGGGCATTTTTGCCGGCCTTGCCGCAGCTTTTGTCATGGCATTGGTCATCGGCTTTTTTTGCGTGCGCCACACCGAGATTTACTTTGCCATGCTCACCCTTGCCTTCGGCATGATGGTGTTTTCCCTGATTTGGAATCTAAGGAGCATCACAGGAGGAGACGACGGGCTCGTCGGGATCATGCGGGCGCCCCTGGACCTGGGATTTTTCTCCATCCCCCTACGCAAAGCCAATCACTACTATTTCTTTGTTCTTTTCTTCTTTCTTCTGAGCATCTTTCTGATTCACCGCATCCGGCAATCTTCATTCGGGCTGATTTTGGCAGGGATCCATGAAAATGACCGCCGCATTGAATTTGCAGGTATCTCCCTGAGGAATTACCGCCTTGCAGCTTTTGTTATTTCCGGAGTCTTTGCCGGCCTGGCCGGAACCCTGGGAACTCTTCTGGAGAGCAACACCGCCCCCTTTTCAGCCCACTGGAGCTACTCCGCCCAGCCTGTGCTGGTGAGCCTCATCGGCGGCATTCACACCTTTGCCGGGCCGATGGTGGGCGGCCTCATTTTCATTGTTTTAAGAGAGATCATTGAACGCTTCACGCACAACTGGATGCTGTGGTTTGGCATCATTCTTCTCGTGATCATTATGGGCTTCCGAGGCGGGGTCGTGGGCGCCCTATCCGGTTTTGCAAAGCAAAAGAAAACCGCTTCCACGGAAATTTGAGGTGATGGATGAGCCTTCCTCTGCTGGAAATTCAGAGATTGAACAAATCCTTCGGACGCGTCGTCGCAGCCCACGATATTGACCTGATCTTTGAGCCGGGCGTGCTCACTTCCATAATCGGTCCCAACGGCGCCGGCAAATCCACTCTGATCAACCTTCTTTCCGGCTCAATCCATCCGGATTCAGGGAGCATTTTCTTTGAGGGCCAGGACATCACTCGGCTTCCTATCCACCGAAGGGTGAAGATGGGGCTCTGCCGGTCCTTTCAAGTGGTCAATGTTTTCCCGGAGCTTACGGTTTTTGACAATGCCCGGATCCCTCTTCTCGCTCTGCGCAAGCGTGCGCACGGGCTTTTTCGCCCTGTGGGCGGGGAAAAGGATGTTCACCGGGAAGTGCTGGAGGTTTTGGAAAGGGTGGGATTGCCTGCAGAAGCCGGGACGACTGCAAGCGCCCTTTCCCATGGCGACAAGCGTTTGCTTGAGGTAGGGATCGCTCTGGCCGCGGGACCCAAGCTTCTTTTTTTGGATGAACCCACGGCCGGGATGAACCCCGTGGAACGGTCCAAGATCCTTGAAAACATCCGCAGCTTATCAAGAGAGGGGAAGACAACTTTCGTGATCGTGGAGCATGACATGGACATCGTGTTTTCCCTCTCCGAGAGAGTGATTGTCCTTCATCACGGCGTTGTCATCGGGGACGGAACCACCGAGGAAATAAGAAACAGCCCCAGGGTGCGCGAGGTTTACCTCGGTGAAGAGGTGCCGTCATGATCCTTCAGGTCCTGCAAGTCAACACCTTTTACGGCAGTTCCCACATCCTTCAGGATGTGTCATTCAGCGTGAATTCAGGAGAAGTGGTCTCACTTCTGGGCCGAAACGGTGTAGGCAAAACCACTACGCTGCGCTCGATTATGGGGCTCACACCGCCCCGAAGCGGCTCCATCCTCTTCAAGAATAAAGAGATTATCGGCAAGCCTCCTTATGAGGCGGCTTGGGCGGGCCTGGCCTATATGCCTGATGATCTGCGGATTTTCCCTGATCTCACGTGTGAGGAAAACCTCGACATCGCTGCAAAGCTTTCACGCCACACAGGGTACTGGAACCGGGAGCGCGTGGAAGAGCTCTTCCCTGTATTGCGGGCCCGGCGAAAGCAGAAAGGCCTCAACCTTTCCGGAGGCGAAAAAAAGATGCTAAGCCTTGGACGGGCGCTCATGGCAAATCCTGAATTGATCCTGCTTGACGAACCTTCTGAAGGTCTTGCACCCCTGGTGGTGGGCAGCCTGATCCAGGTCATCCAGGAGATCAAGGAAAAAAATGTCACAATTCTTCTTGCCGATCAAAACCTGAAATTTTGCCGCCGCGTGTGCAACCGGGGCTACATTGTTGAAAAGGGACGCATTGTGCTTGAGGAGACCATGGAGGGGATCTGGAGCAATGAAGAAGTGATCAAGCGGTACCTGGTTTTGTAGCAGGCTGCTGAAAAATGTTCATCTGCAGCGTTACCCGCGTTCCTCATCATTGCGGCGTATTATTGTTTAGGCAACTTCGGTGAGGGGATGACATGACGAATGATCTTTTTGATTTGAGCGGTAAAACAGCCGTGGTAACGGGAGGAAGCCGGGGCCTGGGAGAGGTATGCGTCATGGCTTTGGCAAAAGCCGGCGCCGACGTGGCGGTGTGCGGCCGCAAGATAGCGGACCTCGAGCGCGTCTCAGGCGCTGTAAAGGCCGTGGGAAGGAAATCGGGCGGATTTGTTATGGACGTTACGGTCAAGGCAAGTGTCCGCGATTGCGTGGAGAAGATCCTCCGCAAGTTCGAAAAAATTGATATCCTCGTCAACAACGCCGGGGTGAACCACAGGGTCCCTGTGCTGGAATATCCGGAAGAAGCCTGGGACTTGGTGATTGCCACCAACCTGAAGGGATATTTCCTGGTGGCACAAGCGGTGGTACCCCAGATGATTGACCGGGGGTACGGAAAGGTCATCAACATGAGTTCAATACTCGGCGCGGTGGCCCTGCCCAATCAGCTTGCCTACGCCTCCTCCAAAGGAGGCGTGGACCAGATGACCAAGGTCATGGCCCTGGAGTGGGCCAAGAAGGGCGTTCGCGTCAATGCCATAGGGCCGACCTATTTTGAAACCGAGCTTGTGGCCCAGCTTCGGAATGACCCGGAACGGTTCCACTTTATCAACGAGCGAACGCCCATGGGCCGCTGGGGCTATCCGCCCGAGCTCGAGGGCATTGTCATATTCCTCGCCTCCAGGGCCTCTGATTTTATCACAGGCCAGACGATTTACATTGACGGCGGCTGGACGATCTGGTGAGCCGGTGGAGGACGCGCTCCTTGTTGTATTGTGTCTATGATGCATGAAAGGATGTGCTATGACTTCATTGTATGAAAAGCGCCCCTGGTTGAAGAACTACCCGGAATGGGTGCCCGATGACCTTGATATTACCCCTGACACGGCCCTGGGTGATTTTGTTCAGTCGGCAAGGCAAAAGCCTGAGGCACCTGCGGTGTTCTATTTTGATAACGAGCTCTCTTATGGAGAACTTGACCGATACTCCGACAGCCTCAGTGCCGCTTTTAAGGACCTGGGTTTTGACAGAAACGACCGGATCATCTTGGTGCTCCAGAATGTTCCGCAGTTTCTTATCGCTACCTATGCCGCATGGAAATTGGGCTGCATCGTGGTTCCGCTGAACCCCATGTACAAGGAAGACGAACTCACCTATTTCTGCCGGGATTCGGGGTCTAAGGCTTTCGTGACCCTTGAAGAAGTGGCAAAGGGCCTGGACCTTGCTTTTCTGAAAAAAACCCCCGTCCGGGAGGTGATCACCACCTCGTCCCTTGATTTTCTTCCGCGCAGCGCCCACCCCCCCAAGATGCTGGAAGGGATGAAGAAAAGCCCCATTCCCGGCACCCTGGATATGCTTGATCTTCTTGAAAGGTATAAAGGCCGAAAGGTCGAAGACCGGGGGCTTACGCGGGAGGATATTGCCTATTTGACTTACACCTCGGGGACGACAGGACCTCCCAAGGGCGCCATGAATACCCACGGCAACATTGCTTTCAACGCGCGCGTCTATCAGGCCATGCAGAAGATCGATGAAAAGGATGTCGTCCTCGGGGCGGCGCCCCTTTTCCACGTAACAGGAGAGGTGGCGCACCTGGCTATCGCGGCCTTGGCAGGCATTCCCGTGGTGCTTTTCTATCGCTTTGATCCTGAAGAAGCCTTGCGGCTCATTGAGAAGTGGAAGGTTACCGTTACCGTCGCCTCCATCACGGTCTACATTGCTCTCATGAACCACCCGGATATTAAGACGAGAAACCTTTCCGGTTTCCATAAGGCTTACAGCGGGGGAGCGCCGGTCTCAGAAGCGGTCGTCAACCAGTTTGAAAAGCTCACGGGCCTCTACCTCTACAATGTCTATGGGATGACGGAGACCAATTCGCCTTCCCACATCACCCCATGGGGAAAGAGAGCGCCGGTGGACAAGGAGAGCGGCGCCCTTTCCGTAGGTGTGCCGGTACCCAACTGCGTGATGAAGATCATGGATCTTGAGGAGGGAACGGTGGAGCTGGCTCCGGGAGAAGTGGGTGAAATCGTGGATTCCGGCCCCATTCTCGTTCCCGGATACTGGCAAAAGCCGGAAGAAACGCGACATGCCATCAGGGAGGGCTGGCTTTATACCGGCGATGTGGGAAAAATGGACCAGGACGGGTGGTTCTACCTGGTGGATCGGAAGAAGGACATGATCGTCGCCTCAGGGTACAAGGTGTGGCCAAGGGACGTGGAAGATGTTTTGTACCAGCACCCTGCTGTGAAGGAGGCGGCTGTGGTCGGGGTCCCTGATCCTTACCGGGGAGAGACCGTTAAAGCCTTTTTGGCCCTCAAGGACGGGATGGAGGACCGTGTCAGCCCCGAGGAAATCATTGCTTTTTGCAGGAAACGCATGGCGGCCTACAAATATCCCCGCCGGGTGGAAATCGTCACCGAAATCCCCAAAACCTTGACCGGCAAGTTTCTGCGCAGAAGCTTGAGAGAAAGAAAAAGCGAGGATCGATAATGAAAATCCAGAACGGTGCCCAGTACATGGAAAGCCTCAGGAAGCTTCATCCGAGGATCTTTTACAAAGGAGAAAGGATCAAGGACGTGACCCGCCACCCGGCCACGGCGCCCCACGTGAGGGCTGCGGCCATGACTTATGCTCTGGCGTCCAAAAAGAAATACCAGGACCTTGCCACGGCCGTTTCCCACCTCACAGGCCACACCATCAGCCGCTTCACCCATGTGCACCAGAACATGGAGGACCTGATCAAGAAGATCAAGCTCCTTCGCCTGCTCGGCCAGAAGACCGGGACCTGTTTTCAGAGATGCGTGGGCCACGACGGCATCAATGCAACCTACTCCGTGGCATACGAGATCGACCAAAAGTACGGGACCGATTATTTTGAGAGATTCAAGAAGTGGCTGATCTACATCCAGGATGAAAACCTGATGGTTGTCGGCGCCATGACCGACCCCAAGGGGGACCGCTCAAAAAGCCCCGCGGAGCAGGTGGACCCCGACCAGTACGTGCACATCGTGGAACGGCGCGAGGACGGGGTGGTGATTCGGGGGGCCAAAATTCATATGACGGGCGGGGTGAACTCCCATGAGATTCTTCTGATGCCCACCACGGCCATGGATGAGAAGTCCAGGGACTATGCCCTTGTCTGCGCTGTGCCCGTGGATGCACCGGGGGTCACCATGATCTTCGGCCGCCAGGCAAGCGACGAGCGGCGGGATCGGAAGGAGAGGATCGACGTGGGGAAGCCCAAGTTCGGTGCTGTGGGTGGAGAGGCGGTGATCGCCTTTGAAGACGTTTTTGTTCCAAAGGAGAGAGTGTTCATGGACGGAGAAACCGAGTTTGCGGGGTCTCTTGTCTATCGTTTTGCCGCTCATCACCGAGCAAACTACGGGGCATGCAAAACCGGCTTGATCGATGTGCTGATCGGTGCCGTCGGATACCTGGCTCAAGTGCAAGGCACATCAAAAGGCTCCCATGTGCGGGAGAAGATCACGGAAATGAGCCATCTGAGCGAAACGCTTTACAGTTCTTCCATTGCCTGTTCAGCGGAAGGTTGGCCCACGCCTTCCGGCGCCTACATGGTGGACACCATGCTGGCCAATGTGTGCAAACAGAATGTGACCCGGTTCCATTTTGAGATTGCTCGTCTTGCCGTGGACCTGGCAGGAGGGTTCATTGCCACCCTTCCGAGCCAGTATGATCTGAAGAGCGAAGACGTGGGTCACCTGGTTCGGAAGTATTTTTCAGGAGTGGCAGGGATTCCTCCTGAGGAACGCATTAAGCTGGCCCGTCTTATTGAAACCATGACGGGCGGCACCACCCTGGTCGAGTCCATGCACGGGGCAGGTTCGCCCCAAGCGCAACGGATCATGATTTACCGGGAAAGCAATATCGAAAAGAAGATGAAGCTTGCAAAGGCCCTTCTGGGCATTCCTCAAAAGAAAAGGGCTTCCAAGAAGAATTAGGATCCGCGGAACATTGCGGCAAAGGCTAGATCCGGAGCATCGGTTTTGTTATCCGCTCAGCTGCGAACACCCAGCGTGAGCGTGGAGGAGAAGGTTTTTAAACTCAGAAGAGAGAAGAAGCATCTCACAGACCTTTTCAAGATGTTGGCGTATCAAGCGGAAACGGACCTTCTTGTCAACCAATTCAATGGCTTAAGAAAGACAAGAGGAGGTGATTAAAGAAAAGGAAAAAATCAAATTTGACGAATGTGAAATGAGACGATGGGGTTCCAATCATGGATGTAATGAGTCAAGCCTAAAAAGGAGGTTAAGTGATGACAAAAAAAGAGATTGGAAGAAGGGATTTTCTTAAGAAAGCCGGAGCAGCAGGAGTCGCTTTGGGATCTGCAGGCATCGCCGGGGGGTATATAACCCCGCGGAAAGTCGCCGCGCAAAAACGCGCTATTCCTAAGGGGCCGATCAGGATGGCCGCTGTCAGCTTTCTGACAGGCGCCGCAGCATCTCCTTTTGGCATCCCTGGGATGAACACTTACCAAATGATGGCTGAACAATATAACAAGCAAGGGGGGATCCTAGGCAGGAAGATCGAGCTGTTGAGCTACGATGAAGCTGGCGGTGTTGACGCCCAGGTTAAGCTTTCCCGAAAACTTATCCTCGATGATCAGGTCGACGTGACCCTGGGATATATCTCTTCGGCCAACTGTAAAGCGGTCCTGCCTTTATCCGACGAACTTGGCGGCCTCATAATGGCCTATGACTGCGGAACCCATGAGCTGATGGAGGGAACCACATCCCCTTACAAGACCCCCAAATACTCGCTGGGCTTTAGGACCAAAGCCCATTTGGGCATCGACAATATTGGACTGGCCCTTTACATCAAGAAATACTTTCCCGATATAAAAACCATGGGCGGCATAAACCAGGATTACGCATGGGGTAGAGAAAGCTGGCTAATCTTTGAAACTGCCATGAAAAAACTGATGCCCCATGTCAAGGTGGTCGGCACGTGGTGGCCTCCCCTTGGTACCACGGATTTTACGGCACACATCAGCGCCTTAATGGGCGCCAAGCCTGATATAGTTCACTCCTCGCTATGGGGGGGTGATGCGGTAACTTTCAGCAAACAGGCTCAAGGAATGGGCCTTATTGAGAGGAGCAGAATGGCTTGGTCGCGAGGCGAGCCATACCCACAAGAGGTGGGTAAAGAGTACCCGGAAGAACAAATTATTTGTTGTGCGGGCACCCATTATTTTCTCTATCCTCCCCACGATAAGTGGCCCCTGAACAAGTATTTTGTGGAAGAATACAGGAAGAGGTATGGCAAATATCCCACCTATCCTTGCTACCATGCGTACCAGGCGATAGCAGTCTACAAGCAGGCTGTTGAAAAAGCAGGCGCCTTGGTTGGAGGCTGGCCGACAATCGAAGAGATATCCAAAGCGGTGGTGGGATTGTCCATCCAAACTCCTTCAGGCCATCTCATGATACGAGAAGACCACAATGGCATAGAGGATGTGCTTGTCGGGGTGAGCAAAATGACACCTGATTTTCCATTCCCGATTCTCGATCCGCAACGAATGGAGGTATACCCGGCCCATATGGTCAACGCGCCGGTCGGCATTCGCACAGTGGACTGGATCAACAGTTGGCAATCCTAGATTTGACCCTAGAGAGGGGGTGAGTGGATCATCTCCTCTCTTTGACGTGTAGCCGCGCTCCCATGAATTCCATGCACTGTTAAAGGAATAATAAGATGTGGCCAATCTATATTCTTAACGGACTGTACTTTGCTGCCTTCATATTTCTCATCTCATTGGGGCTGAACATCATTTTGGGAGTCATGGGATTATTAAATCTGGCCCATGGCTCCCTCTATGCGATCGGTGCTTTTATGGCTGCATGGACGATTACCCGTCTGGCCGAAGGCGCATCTATCTTTATACTCCTCCCCGCCCTTTTGACCGGCACTGCTCTGGCTGCACTTTTCGGTTTGTTCATGGAGTATTTTCTCATTCGTCCCATGTACAAGAGGGCGCTGGAGTACCAGCTGCTGATCACATTCGGGGCTCTCATGCTTTTCGAAGATGTGATTAAAATGATCTGGGGCGGGGAAGCAATTTATGCTTCTACACCTTTCGTTCTGCTCGGAAGGGTGAACATCCTGGGAAATCCTTATCCCGCCTACTTTCTCCTTGTTATGCTCCTGGCACTGGTGGTGGGGGTTCTAATCTGGCTCTTTATGGCAAAAACAAGGATCGGTGTCATGTTGCGCGCCATATCTTTGGACAGGGAGATGGCCACTGCGATGGGCCTTAAAATCAACAGGCTGGGAACTTTCTCTTTTGTGCTTGGTGCAGCCCTCGCAGGATTTTCCGGCGCTTTGGTCGTTCCAACCACACCGGCGCTTCTGGGGTTCGGGATGGAGCCTCTGATTCTCGCATTCATTGTTGTGGTTATGGGAGGTCTGGGAAGTTTGAAAGGTGCTTTGATCGGCTCTCTTGTGGTGGGTCAAACGAGGTCCCTCGGCATCGCGTTTTTCCCTGAAATAGAGTTGGCCGTAATGTTCCTGATCGCAGCAGCAATTCTTGTCGCCAAACCTGAGGGACTTTTTGGGAGATAAACTTAAGGGGATGATTTATGGCTCAATTAAAGTCTTTTGTCCGTCCCGGCTTAATCATTTATCTGGTCGTTATCTCGGGATTCTTGTTTCTTCCCCGTATTGTTTCCACGTTTAACCTGATCCTTTTTCAGTATGGTATAACTTTCGCGATTGTTGCCCTCGGGTTCAATCTTCTTCTTGGGTATACGGGTCTTCTGTCTTTCGGACATGGCGCTTATTTTGCCGCCGGTGCTTATGGTGTCGCCATGACCGCCAAGTATTTTCCTGATCTCTTCTCGTTGGAAATCCTGATTCCCATTGCGCTTCTCATTTCTTTTCTGATCTCGGCAATTTTCGGTTTTGTGTGCGTAAGACACACGAAAATCTTTTTTGCCATACTTGCGCTGGCCCTTTCCATGCTTCTCTATGCTCTTCTCTTTAAGTTCTACCATTTGACCGGAGGTTCCGATGGTCTTTATGTAAAGATACCGATGTTATTCGGCCATACCTTCGCGAATATGAGAAGACCGCAGTTTCTTTCGGGCTTTTATCACTACTTTCTGGTGGGGATGTTCTTTGCCGCCTACATTGTCATGAAGTGTATTGTAAACTCTCCCTTTGGGAAAGCGCTGCAAGCCATAAGGGACAACGAAGTTAGAGCCGAATTGATCGGCATCCGCGTCCGCAGATACCGGCTTTATGCATTTATCATCTCGGGGATGTATTCGGGTCTCGGAGGTGCACTTTGGGGTTTTGTGAACGGTCATGTCACGCCCGATGTCTCTCACTGGATTTTTTCCGGTGAACTTGTCTATATGACACTTCTCGGGGGCTTTGGCGTTTTCGCAGGGCCTGTTGTTGGGGCCTTGATCTTTAATTTCTTAAAACTTTATGCTATGGGTTCCACGGAATACTGGATGTTTATAATCGGAGCCACTCTTATCATCATAGTTCTCGTACTGCCTGGAGGTGTAGCCGGTGGATTAGCCAGGCTCGCTTCCAGAATAAAACAACCTTCCGATAAAGGGGCTGCCTGATGCTGAAAGTAACCAATCTGACAAAAGACTTTGGTCGGTCAAGAATCATTAACAGGCCAAGCTTTGAAGTGGGCAAGGATGAAATCTTATCCTTGGTTGGGCCGAACGGAGCCGGGAAGACTACCTTGGTTAATTTGATCAGCGGCCACATTAAGGTCACGGGGGGAATTATTGAGTTTCTCGGCCAAGACATCACTTTCGCATCGCCTTACCGAAGGATCAAGATGGGGCTTGCCCGCAACTTTCAGATCACGAATCTATTCGAGAACGGAACAGTCCTTGACAACATACGAATCTGTTTGTTTTCCAACTACGGAAAGATCAGGAGAGGAATCTTGCCTGCCACTCACTACAAGGCTATTACAGAAGAAGCAACAGAGCTGCTCGATATATTCGGCATAGGGAACAAAGAAAAACTGTTTCCTCCCAGCCTCTCGGAGGGGGACAAAAAAATTCTTGACACCGCCATGGCTTTTGCCTTGAAGCCTAAACTTCTACTTCTTGACGAGCCAACCAGTGGTGTTGCAACGGGTGACAAATTCAAGGTGATGGACACAATTGTCGCCGCAATAAAAAAGGAGCAAGTGGCCTGTATGATCATCGAGCACGATATGGACATCGTTTCCGATTATACGGATAGGGTTCTGGTCTTAGCAGAGGGGAATATTATTGCAGACGGAAAACCAAAGGATATTATGGCAGAAAGCAATGTTAAAGAGATCCTTTTCGGAGTCAGGGATTGATATGTTATTAAAAATTGAAGATCTTGAATGCCGTATAGGTTCCACCAATATTTTGCGGTCCTGTTCTCTTGAGCTGGACAAGAGCCAGGTTGTTTGTCTTTTGGGTAGAAATGGTGCAGGAAAGAGCTCCATTTTAAAAAGCATCATCGGCTTATATCCGGCCGGGAATGGAAAAATATCATATGAAAATCAAGATATTACAAACCTATCGCCCCACCAACGGGTGATAGCCGGCATTGCGTACGCCCCGGAGGATTCAAAACTTTTTGCAGATCTCACCGTGGAACAAAATATTCAGCTCGGATTTTGGGTTACAAGTAAAACAGTTAGAGCAGCCTCCATCGATTTTGAAACGGTTTTTCACTTCTTTCCCCGCATACGAAGCATGGTGAAAAGGAAGGCCGACACCCTGAGCGGGGGAGAGAAGAAAATGGTTTCTATTTCCAGGGCCTTGGCACTGAGTCCCAAGTTGGTGCTCTTAGATGAGCCCTTTGAGGGACTGTCGCCGGTGGTAGTCAAGACCTTCAGTGCAGCCATTGAGAATATTAAACAAGAGCTGGGCATTTCGGTTTTACTGGCAGAATCTAATGTCCACAACGCTTCACAGGTGGCTGAGAAATGCTACATT
Source organism: Deltaproteobacteria bacterium (assembly GCA_016932115.1). Lineage (GTDB taxonomy): Bacteria > Desulfobacterota > DSM-4660 > Desulfatiglandales > HGW-15 > JAFGDM01. The sequence continues at coordinate 16,561 of JAFGDM010000074.1, forward strand.
ATAGAAAGGGGTCAAATCATATTCGAAGGCCCTCCCTCCAGCATCCTTGAAAATGAGCAGATCCTTAGGCTTGTAGGAAGATAAGAACTTGCTCGGAGAGGGAAGCGGAAAGAAAGGAGAATCCTATGAATCGCGTCGTCCTCTTTAGAACCACCGCTCGTATCCTTATGGGACCGGGGTCCGTCAAGCAGCTTGGCCAGGAGGTCTCACTCCTGAAGGGTAAAAAAGTGCTGATTGTAACGGATCAGGGGATTATTCAGGCGGGCATCCTCAAACCCGCTCAAGAGGCCCTTGAAAAAGCCGGAATTCAATACCAGGTTTTTGACGGCGTTGAACCGGACCCCAGGTATGAGATTGTTTTAAAGTGCGCGAATGTACTGGCAAATGAAAATGCCGATCTGGTCGTCGGATTTGGGGGAGGCAGCCCGATAGACATTGCGAAAACAGTGGCTGTCATGGCCACCAATGATGGCCCCATTACAAGATACTTCGGCATCGACTTGATCCCGAAAGCGGGCTTGCCCACCATCATGGTTCCCACCACCGCAGGCACGGGCAGCGAGGTCACCCCGATCGCGATTCTTTCCGACGAAGGGGAAAAACTCAAGAAGGGCATTGTCAGCTCATATCTTTTTCCTTCCGTCGCTCTTCTGGACCCCGAATTGACCCTGGACCTACCTCCCCAGATTACGGCAGCCACAGGCATGGATGCATTGATTCATGCGATCGAAGCCTACACCTCGGTGAACGCGACGGATATTACGGATATGTTGGCCTTTCAAGCCATGGAGATTTTGTATCACGCCATCCGCACAGCATACGCCAATGGACAAAACCTAGAGGCTCGCTCTAAGATGATGGAGGGCAGTCTCCTGGCCGGAATGGCCTTTGCAAATGCCGGAGTGGCAGCCGTGCATGCCTTTGCCTATCCTATCGGGGCGGAGTTTCATATTCCTCACGGTGTGGCCAACACCTTGATGCTTCCCCATGTGATGCGTTTCAATCTTATGGGAGATGTGGAGAAATTCGGCGATATGGCCGAGGCCTTCGGTTTTGCCACAGAGCACCTAGATGATTTGACGGCTGCGGAAACAACCGTCGAGGCTATCGAGCGATTGGCTGAGGATCTTCGGGTCCCCAAGCATCTTGCCGAATTCGGCATTAAAGAAAGCCACCTCCCTTCGCTTGCAGAAGGCGTCATGAAAGTGACCCGGCTGCTGGGCAACAATCCCAGAACCATCATACTGGAGGACGCTATACAGATCTACAAATCCGCCCTTTAAATTGTAAAGATTTAAGAAATTATCAAACTTGGGCGGCATGATCACGAAAAATACTTTTTTCCGGGAGGAAAGAGCATGAAAGGTTTTTACAACCGGATCCTGACCATCAATGCTTCGGATCATACCTTTCAGGTGGAAGCCACGGATGATGAAGTGCTCCGAAAATATCTCGGAGGCAAAGGCCTTTCCACCTATCTGCTTGTGAAAAGAAACCCTCCAGGCGTAGACCCTCTAAGCCCTGAGAATCATCTGATTTTCTCCATCGGCCCTGTGTCAGGGACCTCGATATGGGGGTCGTGCAGGCACGGCATCTACACCAAGTCTCCCCAGACCGGCTTCTACTCCGAATCCTACTCAGGCGGGACCGTCGGCGACCAGATGGCAAAGTCCGGCTATGACGCGGTCGTCATCCGAGGCGCTTCCAAGGAACCCGTGTGGATAGAGATCTCTGAACAAGGCGCCGCGTTTCACTCTGCGAAGGGTCTCTGGGGTCTGGACACGTATGAGACTGAAGATCGGGTCCGGCAACGACTTTCCGAGGAACACCCGGAACAGAGGAAAAGTGGGGTTATGGTTATCGGCCCGGCCGGAGAGAACAGGGTGACCTACGCGGTTGTGGAGAACGACTACTGGCGATCTGCCGGCCGCACAGGGGCCGGAGCCGTGATGGGTAGCAAAGGGATCAAGGCCATCGCCTTTTGGGGGGCCCGAAAGAAGGAGGTGGCCGATGAAGCGGCACTTAAAGAGTTCAGCCGCCGTCTTGCCGTGATCGGCAAAGAAAATGCGGGAGTGAAGGCCTACAAAACCATGGGTACACCCATGCTGGTGAAGATTGTAAATACTGCCGGCGCCTTCCCCACACGCTACTGGCACAAAGGCTACTATGAGAAGTGGGAAAAAATCGACGCTGACGCCCTCCATGCTCAATGTGATGTGACGCCCCACGCGTGTCTGAAGTGCTTTATGGCCTGTGGGCGCCTGAGCACCGTCAAACAGGGAAGGCATGCAGGGTTGAAAATTGAAGGGCCGGAATATGAGACGATTTATGCCTTAGGAGGTCTATGTGAAATAGACCGTATCGAAGAGATCATGTATCTCAACGACCTTTGCGACAGGCTGGGTTTAGATACGATTTCCGCAGGAAACCTGTTGGCCTTTGCCATTGAAGCTTCAAAGCAAGGGCGGATCAGCACGAAGATCGACTACGGCGATGTGGACGCTATGGAAGAACTCCTCAAAGACATCGCTTTTCGGAGAGGTGTGGGCGAGCTCCTGGGAAAAGGGATAAAGGTCGTGGCAAAAAAATGGCATATGGAGGACCAGGCGATTCATGTAAAGGGCCTGGAGCCGGCCGGGTATGACCCGCGTGTATTGAAAGGCATGGGGCTTGCCTATGGTTCTTCCGATCGCGGCGCCTGCCACCTTCGGGCCACCTTTTACAAGCCCGAATTATCCGGCTTGATTGATCCTGATACGATCAAGGGAAAGGCCGCCATGTTCACCGAGTGGGAGGATCGCCTGACCATTTTTGATACGCTTATTTTGTGCCGTTTTTATCGAGACCTTTATCAATGGGATGAGCTGAGCACGATCATTCAGGGTGCCACGGGTTTGAGCCTGGATCAGGAAGGAATGCGTGCGGTAGCAGCGAACATAATGGATGCCACCCGGCACTTCAACCTGCGGGAAGGCCTGAGGCCTGAGGATGACTGCCTGCCGCCCCGTTTTCATCACGAAGCACTCGAGTCCGGCAAAGTCATCACGGAAGCCGACATGAGGACCCTTTTGGATGAATACTATCAAAACCGTGGCTGGAATAAACAGGGCGTTCCGCTTGCAATGACTTAGAAAAGAGGGGGACATCCTATATTCCCCCTGTCAAGTAATTTTTTGGTTCCAGTGATATCAAGGGATTAGAAAGGCTGCCTTCATCCAGGCGA
>JAFGDM010000075.1 GCA_016932115.1 Deltaproteobacteria bacterium
AGGCGGGCGGAGGTCTTCCGGGGTATCGCCGAAAGAGGTCGATCCTCGAAGTTCCCGTGAAGCTTCGCCGCCCGCCTTTGCTACCCCTGGTTGTTTTAATGCTCCACCCCGAATACTCTTCGTTTTGCAGTCTTAAGAGGGACCCCCATGCCTGATGCTTGCAATTTTTTAAACAGCTAAATTGTTACGTGAATTCTTCTTTCATCAGACTTGCAGCCCTGATTATGACTGTAAGTTCTTTGCGCTAAAGATCTTTGCGGGCCTCCTCTTTCAATGTTCGAGGTTTATTAATCATACCATAACGCAAATTGAACATAACCGGCAACGAAATCCGCTTCAGTTAATTCAACGGGGTTTCATGATTTGTCTTTTCCGTGGTATCCTTAAAGCGGAGGTAGAACGATGAAACTGCTTTTGACCAACGATGACGGCATTTATGCACCCGGACTGCAAGCGCTTTACGAGGAACTGATGACGGACTTTGAAATCGACGTCATAGCTCCGGACACGGAGATGAGCGCTGTAGGACACGCCATCTCACTTTCTTCGCCTCTCAGGGTGCAGAAGGTCTTCAAGAACGGCGTTTTCTTTGGATACGGCGTCAAAGGGACCCCGGCAGACTGCGTAAAAATAGCCGTGCAGGAACTTCTTGATCAAACACCCGATATTATTCTTTCAGGGATCAACCTGGGCGCCAATGTAGGGGTCAACGTGCTTTACTCAGGCACCGTCTCAGCCGCCACAGAGGGCGCTTTTCTGGGCATCAGGTCGGCGGCCATTTCGCTCAATACCAGGATCAACCCGGATTTTCGATTTGCCTCCCGATTCAGCCGGGAGATCATCCGTTTCATGCTCCAGCACGGCTTGAGGGACAGGACAGCTCTTAATGTGAATGTGCCGAATCTTCCTTTGTCGGAAATTCGTGGGGTTGCCGTCACCCGCCAGGGTATGAGCAGGTTCAAGGAACGCTTCGAGCGACGCGTGGACCCCAGGGGCAATGTCTACTACTGGCTTACGGGAGAGACGCCCATAGAAGACCGTGTCCCGGACGCAGATTCAGTGGCCTTGAAAGACAAAAAAATCACCATTACCCCCATCAGTTACGACCTGACCTGCGAGGAGGAATTCAGTCGATTGCGAACCTGCTCCCTACCCGATCTTACAAGCCTTTAAGATTTTACCAAAAACCGCGATACCCTCCTTTCCCTCTTCATGGAGAAAAGGGTGGAGGGTATCTCCTTGTTACAAAAGGGGATAGAGCAAAAAGGCCGCAGAGGTAATGATCAGGTAAACAAAGAACACAAGAAGGAGCCATCCCATGATCTCCCTGAATTCCAGTTTTGCCACGGCAAGCATGGCGATAGCCCAAAAGGGCTGAATCATATCTGTCATCATGTCTCCCCATGCATAGGCCACCACGGTCTTATATGCTTCCACGCCCAATTCTTTCGCTGCAGGTAGGAGATAGGGCGCCGTGACTGCCCACTCCGAACCTCCGGAGGGAATGAGATAGTTGAGTAGGCCTGCATACCAGTAAGTGACCAAAAGGAATGTGCTGCCGCTGCAAATCGCGACAAAGGCCTTGGTGAAAACGGTGGCAAGTGCCGTGAACTTAAAGAGGCCGAAAATCCCGGCATAAAAAGGAAACTGGATGACAATGCCCCAAATAGCCTTCCCGGCATCTTCTGCGGCTTTCAAGAAACCCCAAGGTCTCCAGTGGAAGAGGACACCCAGCATGAGGAAGAACAGGTTGATGTTGTCGAGGTTGATGGCTTTGGCAAAACCGATCTGCTCCACCTTCCAGCCCAACCAAAAAAATCCTCCTACCGCCACGATGATATTCCAGCCACACCACCAGTTGGCCCAGGCCGAAAATCCTTCCATCTTCGCCGGTTTTGGCGGAGTTTCGTAGAGCTTCAGCCTGTCCATGAGTTCAGGCTTCACTTTGTAAGTCTTCTCTTCGGAAGGGTGCATCAATGCCATCATGGCCGTTATTACAACGACAATGACGAGAGCCAGTATCAGGTTGAAGGGAGAGAAAACGGTCATGCTTGTGCTGATGGTTTCTGTGAGGTACCCCCCCTTGATAAGGAAATTATCCGGGGTGTTCACCAAAAGAGGGGCGGATGCAGACAGCCCGGCATGCCAGGTGCAGCCAAGGCCCAAATACGCGGAAGCCACCAGAAGGCGATAATCCACTTTCGGGTTGTTTTTCACGATGTACAGGGCCAGCATGGCGCTGCCGATGAGACTGATTCCCCACTGAAACCATGCGCTAATCATGGAAAAGAGGGCCATGATCATGATGGCTTGCCAGGGCTTGTTCTTGTTGGGCCATGTGGAAATGCCGTTGAGGAGCAATTTCACAGGAGGCGAACACGCAAGAATATAGCCGGTCATCATAATGAGGCACATCTGCATGGCAAAAGCGAGGAGGGTCCAGAACCCGTTACCCCATGCCTGGACGGCTTTAGATACTCCCACATCCCCCCAGATGAGGGCCATGATGAACGTGATGATGGTTAGGATCCAAACAATGACGAGGGCGTCGGGAATGTATCTCTCCGTCCAACGGGTGAGACCCGCACCCCAGTCCTTCAGAAAATCAACACCCGATCGTTGTTCCATCTTAGCCATGATAAGCTCCTTAGTAGCAGGTTAGCGGTTACAGGATCTCTCAAGCCCATACCCTTTTGACATCACCTCCTTTCTTTTACATTCAATAAAAAACCCTGAAAAGGCTTGGCCTTATCAGGGCTATGAGATTACGGGTTGCGAGCATTCATTCACCTCTTGGGAAGATCTTGGTGAGCAGAAAACCCTTTATCCCTTGCGATCAAACCGAATCATAGACTTGAATAGCGAAATTTGTCAAGAAGTTAATCCGTCTACTTGATGAGGTGGAGAAATCGCTTCCAGTTCGGCCATGACCAGTAGATGATGAAGGCCTTTCCCTTGATAGACTCCGAGGGCACGAATCCCCAGAAGCGGCTGTCGTAGCTGTGATCCCGGTTGTCGCCCATGACGAAGTAGTGGCCTTCGGGAACCGTAACAGGGCCGAAGCCATGGGAACTTTCCATCCTGTTGACGCTGCGGGAAGCGGTGAAAAACCCATAAGGATCCTCAAAGGGCTTGCCGTTGATATAGACCTTATTACCTTGTATCCTTATCGTATCCCCCGGAAGGCCGATAATGCGTTTGATGAAATCCTTGCTTTTGTCCTCAGGATAGATGAAAACAACGACATCATTACGGTCCGGCTCATTGATTGGAATCAATGTGGTGCGGATAAAAGGGATCTTGACTCCATAGATAAACTTATTGACGAGAATGTGGTCTCCCACCAGAAGGGTCGGCTCCATGGACCCGGAAGGAATCTTGAAAGCCTGAACCACAAACGTTCTTATGAACAAGGCAAGCAGAACCGCAATGGCCGCAGCCTCAGCATACTCCCTGAAAGTACTCTTCTTCTTGATTGCCCTGGTATCTTTTGCCTTTTCCAATCTAAACTCTCCATTCCGAGATGAAAGCGGAACTGTAATCCCCTGCAGCGGCCTTTGTAAAGGGATTTCTACGCATACAAGATCTTGCATAATTTTCTGATATTATGCCCAATAAACATAGAAATTATATCAAATTTACTTAATTTATTAGAATTATCTTGACAAATTCGGGCATTTCAATATGATATTAGAGCAGTCTGGAGGAGGTAGAGAAACCGAATCCCAAAATCTGGAGGGAAAATTGCCGCAAAACATTGTCAGAGAAATCCGCGAGGAGCTCTTGATGAGCAAAGCTGAGTTGGCTAGAAAGGCCGGCGTCTCCCCTCTGACGATTGATCGCATCGAAAGGGGCAAGAATTGCCGCATGGAAACGAGAAGAAAGATCATCCTTGCCCTTGGATACAATCTTTCAGACAAAGATAAGATTTTTGAAGAGGATTAACGAGGGTTGAGGTTGACTATGGCAACTCCCAAAAAAAACCAACTTGTCGGCCTGGATATTGGTTCTCACTCTGTCAAGCTTGCTGAAATCGAAGATACCAAAAAAGGGAAATTTCTTAAGAATTTCGGAATCATCGGATTGCCACAGGATGCGATTGTGGAGGGCGCGATCAAGGAAATGGAAATCGTGTCTTCGGCTATAAAGACCCTTTTCAAACAGTTAAAAATAAAAAACAAGAACGTAGTGACCTCCATCTCCGGTTATTCGGTCATCGTAAAGAAAATTAGTATGCAAAAAAGAGGAGATGCTGAACTGGAAGCTACGATCCAGGACGAGGCGGAGCAGTATATTCCGTTTGATATCCACGACGTTCACCTCGATTACGAGATCCTGCCGTCAGATGCCGATAATGAAGAGCAAAAAGGCTCCCAGAAGGATACGGGATTCATGGATGTAATGCTTGTGGCCGCAAAGAAAGACATCGTCGAAGACTATGTGAGCCTTCTTCATCTGACAGGGCTGAACCCCACGATCCTTGATGTCGATGCTTTTGCTGTTCAGAATTCCTTTGAGTTGAGTTCACAAAATATTTCAGGATGTTATGCTATCGTAAATATCGGGGCTGAAGAGTTGGGCATCAACGCGATCAAGAACGGCATTTCCATTTTTACAAGAGATTCTTCGTATGGAGGGTACCAGATCAATGAAGCTATCATGTCCAATTTCGGCATATCCTACGAGGAAGCTGAAAAGATCAAGCTTGGAGGAACGAAGCTCGAAAGCAAGGAGAAAAGAGCTCTGGAAGATATCTTTACATCTGTGGTTTCAGGATGGGTGAACGAGATTAAAAGGGCTCTGGATTTTTTAAGCACCACGTATCCTGATGAAAGTATTGAGAAAATTTATCTTGTCGGAGGTTCCTGCCGGATTCCGGGGTTTAAAAAATATCTCGAAATCGAAACGGAAATCCCTGTTCTGGAGCTGAATCCCTTCGCCAATCTCCAGATCAATGACAGGCTTTTTGATCCTAAATATTTGAGCTATATGGCTCCGCAGGCCGCCGTTGCCGTGGGCCTGGCGTTGAGGAGTATCGGGGACAAATGATACGAATCAATTTATTACCCTTCAGGGCGGCAAGGAAAAAAGAGAACATTAGAAGGCAGGTCAGCATCTATGCTCTCAGCGTAGTCTTTCTGTTGATTATGATGATTTATTTTTTCCTTCAGCTCGGCAGCACACTGAACGACCTCAAAGTGAAAGAGCAGAAGCTCCAGGCGGAGCTCAAGACTTATGAGGCAACCATCAAGAAAATCGCTGAGCTGGAAAGGAAAATCAAGGAGATCAGAGCCAAGCTGGATGTGATCAAAGAGCTTGAGAGGAACAAAACAGGGCCCGTCCACCTCCTCGATGAAATCACCATGGCGGTTCCGAAAGACAAATTGTGGCTAACCTCGCTCAAGGAGTCGGGGGGGACGCTCACTCTCACTGGTACGGCCATGGACAATGAAACCGTAGCCCTTTTCATGACTAATCTGGAGCAATCGGAACATGTTTCAACCGTAGATTTGCAGAGCTCTCGTTTGAGGAACCTGCCTGAGTACAAGTTAAGTGTTTCTGATTTTGTCTTAGAGTGCAGGACGTATGCCTTTAAGGAAGCAAAGGCTGAACCACCAAAAGGGAAGAAGTAAAGGGACGGTTAAGACATGGAGACAGGGTCTTTCACAGAAAAAGTTGAAAAGATAAGGATGCCTTACAGGATTGCGATCCTGGCGGGCACTGTCATTCTTTTGGTCGGGCTTTTTATTTGGTTCATTTACCTGCCTAAGAGCGAGCAGATCGACAAAGCTCGCCAAGAGATCAAGACGCTTGAGATAAAATTGAACCAGGCCAAAATGAAGGCTAAGGACTTGAAAAAATTCGAACAGGAATTCGCTGAAGTGAATATTCAGTTTGCAGACGCGCTCAACCTGCTTCCAAACAACAAGGAGATTCCGGCCCTCTTGAAGACCCTTACCCAGTTGGGAACAGATTCGCAACTGGAGTTTCTTTTATTCAGCCCCCAGCGGGAAAGGCCCAAGGATTTCTATATGGAAATACCGGTGGCGGTTCAGGTTAGCGGCTCATATCACAACGTGGCCGTCTTTTTTGATAAGGTGGGTCGAATGGACCGCATCGTAAACATCCTCAATGTGGACATGAAGCCGGTCAAGGACAGGTCCACCAGTTTGACCACCAAGTGTGACGCTGTAACTTATCGATTCAAAGGTGAAACCGATGCTCCTCAACAAACCAAAAAGTAGTTTGTTCCTGGCCCTGGCTTTTGGTCTCTTGGCTTCCTGGGCAGGAGCTTCTTCGAAGGAAACTGTATACAAGTCGACCCTGCCTCCCAAGCCGACGGGGGGTGAGCTACGGGCGACATTAACGGTGCCCTCGGGAAATGAGCAGAAGACTTACACCTATGATCCCACCGGCAAGACGGACCCCTTTAAATCCTTTATTCTGGAACAGGAAGAAACGGTGGAAAAGGTTAAGAGGCAACCCAGAACTTATCTGGAGACCCTTGAGCTCAGCCAGTTGGAGCTCATTGCCGTCATTACCGGTCCGCAAGGCAATTACGCTATGGTTCGCGATTCAAAAGGGGTGGGACATGTGATTGTCAAAGGAACGGCTATCGGCACGAACGGCGGCGTGGTGGATAAAATAACCGAGAAAGAGGTAATCATCCGGGAGGAGTACCAGGATTTCAAGGGCGCAACAAGATTCAAAGATGTATCTAAAAAACTGCCCTCTCTCATATAACCGTTCAAACAATGCTGGTGTAAGGGGCGCGTGAGGTCTTGAAAATTTACAGGCAAACCAAATTAGATGATCTCGTAAAGGTCGGAAAACGCTCTTTTTTGTCATTCCCGCGCGGGCAGGAATCCAGTCTTTTCAAGTAGTTCTGGACTCCCGCCCGCGCTGGAGTGACGATTAGGGGGACTTTTTACGAGTTCATCACACTTAGGTTTTTTAAGGAGAAAATCCATGGGGAAGATACCGAGCCTGCTGAAAAAGGGATGGTCCTTTCTTGCTTACGGGGCGGCAGCCGGGTTGATTGTGAGCGGGTGCGCCACGCTCCCGGAGAACCAGGTAGCCGAAGAAAAGGCCAAACCGCCTATTATACAATCCCTTGAGGTACGTCCCTCTTTAGATCAGGTGGTGGTTGAATTCATCACCTCGGAGACGGCGCCCTACACGGCCTTCAGACTTTTGGATCCACCAAGGATCGTCCTGGATATTCGAGGAGACCTTGCTGAGTCGCTGCCCCGAGAAAAAAATGTCTACGCGGCAGGAGTGACAAATATTCAGATGGAGGAAGGCAAAACCCAGCCGATGTCCAGCCGCGCGGTCATCAATGCCTACCAACCGGTGGATTTTAACGTGAAGAGCTCCGATAAAGTCATCACGGTCACTATCACTTCCCAAAAAGATGCCCCTCCCCCCTTAGAAACAGTACAAAAAGCTCCCTCCGAAACCGCAGGAAAAGAGCCGGTAACCCCTCATGATCCAAGAATCTTTTTCAAAGATCGCCCCGGACACCTGACGCAGATCCTGGGCCTTGATTTCACCCTGCTTGATCAGGGAAAATCAAGACTCATAGTCACCACGGATAAAAAAGCACGGTATGATTTGGACCAGAAAAGCCCGAAGAGGATTGTCCTCAACTTTCCGCAAGCCACCATTCCTCCTCTCATTATGAGGCACATGGATTCCAAATACTTTGAGGGCGCGGTTGAACTGGTGAAAGCTTCCGTTTCGCCTGGAGATCAGGGGGTTTCCATTGCCGTCTCGCTTCGGGAAATGGTGCCGTTTCATGTTAAGCAATCGGAGACGGAACTCACCATTGATTTCGGTTCCACTTCCATCAGGCCGCAGGAAAAAAGGATTGTTCCTCTTAAACAAGCCCAGGCTCTCGGTCCCGTTGCCTCAATGCAGATTCAGAAGCAGTCGGTCGCCGGTCCCGGAAAACCCGTTGGCGTTGTTGGAAACATGGCCGTGGTTCCAGACAAACAAGGACAGCCTGTCATCGTGAAGCCTATTGAACTTGAGGACCCGAGGGCCCCAAAGGTTTACACCGGAGCACGGATGACCATGGACTTTGTCAATGCGGATGTGACAAACGTTTTGAGGCTGATCGGCGAAGTGAGCAATTTGAACATCGTCTGGGGTGCCGATGTGAGAGGGACGGTCTCCATGCGCCTGAAAGATGTTCCATGGGACCAAGCTTTGGATCTGGTCCTCGAGAACAACAACCTGGGGAAAAGGCAGAGCGCAAACGTAATGTGGATAGCCCCCAAGAGCGCCATCCAGCAACTTGAGAAGGCGGAAAAAGATAAAATAGACGAATATAACAAGCGTTTGGAAGCACAGAAAAAGCAGAGAGAAGAAGAAAAGAAGCAGGAGCCCATGGTTACGGAGTACATCCCCGTGGACTTTGCCAAGGCGGAAGATATTAAGCCCCTTCTGAAAGCAGGGATAGGGTTCCCCCTAGGCCCGGATGAGGTTGAGCTTGATGAGGAGTCCGGCCGATATCGAAAAATATCGACAGATGCCAGGACCAATACCATCATCCTTACCGACCTTGTATCAAATGTTCAAAAGGCAAAGGATGTGGTCAAGCAGTTCGATACGCCTGTGAAACAGGTCATGATCGAGGCCAGGATCGTTGACGCCACCGACGATTTCAGCAGGGATCTCGGCTTGAGGTGGGATAATTTGCAGATTCAAAAGCGCAACGAAGGAGGGAACTTCACGAGCTGGACACCCACTCCCCCAAGCCCCTCCGACCCAACCGGCTTCGCTTCGGGGGGCCGGCTTACAAGCCCGGGCTTCACATCCAACTCTCCTTCAGCGTGGGAACCCAACCTGGGGCTGGTCTTTTCCAAGCTAAGCGGATCCGGATTGACAGCGACCGTTTTGGACGCAAAGCTGGCTCTCTCCGAGGCAGAAGGAAAAACCAAGATCATATCCGCTCCGAAAGTAATAGCCACAAACGGACAGACAGCTATGATCAGCAGGGGCGATTCCATTATCATTCCGGCGACGGAAAACGTGGCGTCAGAGCAGCTCGATGCCACTCTTTCCCTGGAAGTGACGCCGACCGTTAGCTACAACAACTACATTTCTTTAGATGTCAAGGTCACCGATGACAACGCGCCGAGCAATGTGAGGATCCTCAAGAAATCCGTTTCCACGAAACTGATGATCAGGAGCGGGGACACGGTCGTCATCGGCGGCATTTACACCGAAAACGAGTCATTGAATGAAGATGGGATCCCTGGAGTAAGAAGGCTTCCACTGCTGGGATGGCTTTTCAAGGCGCGGAGCACAAGCCTGCAGAAGACGGAGCTCCTGATCTTTCTGACGCCCACGGTTCTTCCGACTCTCGCTGCGCGCTAGTCCTAGCGCGACACTTTGATGCATCCTCTTGAAAACCGGCCCCTCTTCCCAAACTTAAAAGCGAGGGTTTCCGGCAAAGCCGTCATTTCGGCATAGGGAAGGGCTTGTTTTGCCGTTATCCACCGACGTAATAAAGCAAGATCAACTGCCATTTAACGACCAGAGCCAAGGCAAGGATATAAAACACAAGGAGGGTCTTGACTCGGAATTTGCCGCCAAAAACACGGGTTTTTGTTATGCTGAGGATGATGACGATGGACGCGCAGGTAAGCAAATACTTCACCGTGAAAAACAAGAGCGGGCCCCGATCCAGATAATAGGCCATGATGGGATTTAATTCTTTCGCCCCACGATCGACCAGATCGAGGGTCAGGAAAGCATCCATGATAGAAAGGAAGATGATAAGCAGGGTTTCCGCAAAAACCTTTGGGCCATGTCGGAAGGTAAGGGAGAGTTCTTGCATTTCACGCTCATCTATAACTTGTTGGAAAAAGCATGTTCATATAAACTTGAAAAAAAGAATTTCGGCTGCTTTCAGAAATCCTGGATTTCTAAGGCGCCAATACCCGTGCAGAGGATTGGAGGAATTTTGGACGGTTTTTTCCGTAGCCTTTTGCCGTCCCTCTTCCATTGACCGCCGCGAACTGCCCCAACAGGATTTAATATCAGCTCAGTGCGAAGGATATGCCAAATGGGAAAGCCTGAATTTTTCCAGGAATTTCAAATTGATAGAAAGAAGTGAAGCGAGGATCCGTGGTTGTGTGTAAAAAGTTACCGCTTTCCGGGTTTAAAAAGGAGATAACTTTTGGTAAATCTTTTCACACTTTGCGGCTTCCACTCAAGGTTCCTTTTCTCAGAAATGATCCGGCCTTTCTTTTGGTTCTCTTCACTTTCTATTGTCAGCTTTTCAGGCGGCCGGCAGCCTTGGCAATGCGCATGACCTTCTCGACAACCTCCATGGGGTTCAGACCTAGAATTCGAATCATGGGCTCCTTACCCACATCTCCATTGTCATAGATCAGGTCGGGAACGTCACTCGCCAGATGGAGGGCTTTTTGCGTGCCCCATTCCAGCGTGGATCCTTCTTTTTCCTTCACGTCTTTGGGCTCTTCCGTACGGTCAAAAGAAGCCATGAGAAGACCTGCAGCACGACAGGCGTCGAGAATCTCAGTCGAGTACTTGATGTTCATAGCTGAGCGGAAGGCGGGGTTGTGGGTTATCGCCGCCATGATGACCCGAGCGATGTGTCTTGAAGCACCGAAGGCCGGACACCTGCAAACAATCATCCTGTCGCCCACTTGCGAAATCCTGCCTGGAACAGCCGCGATCTCTTCGTAGGTCACGGCGCCGGGCAAGGCGTAGCCCAGGTTGGATCGAACCTCGGGAATGAGAAAACCGAGAGGCTTTTCCATGAGCTTTCTGAGGGCCGCATCGATCGCTTGCAGAACCACCTCTCTTTCTTGGTATAGCCGCACATGGGCATAGGGATTGGTAGGACCATGACCTGAACCGATGCTTAGACCCTGGCTTATGGCCCTCGTAATAAATGTCTTGGCTTCAGTCACAGCGTCAAGCACGGAAAGCCCCTGAGCGAGAAACGTTGCAAGGGCGGCGGAGTAAGTGCATCCCGTACCATGGGTGTTCCTGTTTAGAAGCCGGGGGGCCTGAAAGCGCTCGAATCCCCTGCCGTCATAAAGGACATCCACGGGCTCTTTCTCAAGATGACCACCCTTGATGAGCACAAACTTCGGGCCCAAAGCATGGATGATTTTGGCGGCCTCCTCCATCCCTTCCGTATCCTTTACGCCAAACCCGCAAAGCACCGAAGCTTCGGGAAGGTTGGGGGTCGCAAGGAATGCCATGGGAAGCAGGATTTCTTTCAGGGTCTCCCTGGCATCCTCGGAAAGAAGCGCGTCCCCGCTTTTTGCCACCATGACGGGATCCACCACCAGCAGGTCCACCTTGAATCGCTTCAGTTCCTCGGCTACCGCGACCACAATTTCAGGCGTGGCCAGCATGCCTGTTTTTGCCGCATCCGCGCCGATGTCGGACAGAACCGCCTCGATCTGCAACCGGATGAAATCCACCGGTACGGGGTGCACGCCGTGCACACCCACCGTGTTTTGTGCGGTGAGCGCCGTGATGGCGCTCATGCCGTACCCGCCGAGAATTGTGATAGTCTTGAGGTCCGCCTGAATGCCTGCGCCGCCCCCGGAATCGGAACCTGCAATCGTCAGGATTCGTTTCATCATCTTCATCCCCTTTCCCACAAAAAAAACAAAACCAGGAAACCCAGAGATCCAAGCATTATAATGTATTCCCCCGGTCTGATCCGATAGATTTTCCGGAAAGACCTTCCCTTCAGGCCGAAGCCTCTTGCTTCCATGGCCATGGCCAGTTCCTCGGCAAGCAGAAAGGACTGCACCAGGAGGGGCATCAGGAGAGCCATGAAATTGCCGGCGTTCCTGATGCGAGGTCTTAAATCGATTCCCCTGGAGGCCTGAGCCTCCATGACCAAGCGGATACGCCGCCCGATGAGCGGAACATAACGCATGGCGGTGGAAAGAATAAAGGAGAACCCATAGGGCATGCCCATTTTTCTCAGCCCGTTTCCCACCTCTTCCGGCGTCATTGCCCGGAAAAACACGAAAGAGACCGTAAGCAGGTTGAAGAGCCGCAGGGAAAGGACCAGAGCGGTTTGGAGATCAAAGCTGAGCAGGCTGATTGCAAAGACCAGCGCCACCATAGGCGCCATGAGCCTCAAGCCGCGAACCCAGGGCCCGATCATGCCCATACCCCAAAGACCCAGCGAGAGCAGACCCGCCTCCACGCCATGAACCATCGGTCTGTGGGTTGAGAGCACCACCGTGATGGCTGCTGCGCCAAGAAAGAGCTTGGTTCTTGGGTCAAGAGAGGGCGGCATGTATCTCATTTTCCATCAAACCCCATCCGCTTTTAGCTCCGACGGCTCCTGCGCGCATCAACTCCTCATCAGCCATGATCTCCTCCGCCCTCCCGTCTCCTACCTTCTTTCCGCCCTGCATGACAATCCACCTATCGGCGACGGCATGAGCGAATTCAAGATCATGGGTGACGACCACGACCGTATGGCCCCGGTCTCGAAGGGAGCCGATAAGGCCGGCAATCGCTTCGAGAAATTGACCGTCCTGCCCGACGGTGGGCTCGTCGATCACGAGGATTCTCGGATCCATGGCCACTACCGAAGCCAGTGCCACTCGCCTTTTCTGACCTTCGCTCAAGCGGTAAGGTGAACGATCCATGAGCTCTTGAAGGTCGAAGAGGTCGCAAATTTCATGAAGGGTCCTCTCGCCTTTTCTCAGGGCTTTCAAGCCTGCCGTGAGTTCCTCTGTCACAGTGTTCTTGAAGAACTGGTCATTCGGGTTCTGGAAAGAGATGCCCACCAGGGAAGCCAATTGAAGCGGGCTCTTGCCCTTTACGGGCGAGCCCATAAGGAAGACGCTGCCTTTTTTGGGCCTTCGAAGCCCGTTGAAGTGCCTGATAAGCGTGGTTTTCCCTGAACCGTTCCGCCCTACCAAGGCAACCGCCTCTCCTTCCTTCACCTCCAGGGAAAGGTCCTGCAGAATTCGTCTTCCATCTTGTTCACAGGAGAGATTCCTGACGGTCAGCACCGTCTTGGCGTCCTTTGAAGCCTCCTTCGCTTTCTTGGGATAAACGGGCAGAAGATGCCGTCCCTGAAGCACGGCAATGGATCTTCGCGGCGCTCCGTCAAAGACTATTTTCCCCTGCTCCATGATTACGCAGCGGGAAGCATGAGGGAGCAATGCTCTGACCCGTTGCTCAATAACCGCCAAAGTCTTACCTCTTTGGTGAAGGCGAATAAGAAGATCTCTGACTTGCCCCATCCCTTGCCAGTCAAGGTGTGCAAAGGGCTCATCCAAAACAAGGAGCGGAGGGTCGAGGCAGAGGACAGAGGCGATCGCGACAAGCCGCCTTTCACCGCCGGAAAGGGCCTGGGGAGATCGACTGAGCAGGGCATGAATAGAGAGCGTCTCCGCAATCCAGCGGACCCTCCCTGGGATTTCCGCGGCCGGCAGACCCACGCTTTCGAGACCGAAGGCGATCTCGTCTTCCACGGTGCTGCAGAAGAGATGGGCGTCCGTGTTCTGCAACACCAGCCCCACCTTGGGCAGGAGGCCCGCCACAGACGTTTGCTTCGTATCCAGGCCGTCCACGGTCACCGAACCTCGGAGGTACCCTCCGAAGAAATGGGGGACCAGGCCGTTGAAGAGATAAGCCAGGGTTGACTTCCCTGATCCACTGCTTCCGCAAATAAGAACAAACTCCCCCTTTAGGATGGACAGGTTGATTCCTTCAAGAGTCCATCCATCGGCCGCCCCGGGATAGCGATAGAAGATGTCGGAGAGCGCGATCATGGTTTCCAGACCCCGGCCTTTCTCAACAACTTCAGAGCGATTAAGCCGATCACCGTTCCCCCGAGCGTGCTCACACTGAAGGCGATGATGAGGGTTGCGAGAGCCATCGTTTTTTGCATCAGAAGGGGCGCTACAATCCAGACGCTGACAAGAGCGCCGATGAACCCGGTCCCGATGATCTCTCCCAGTCCTGCAAGGTAGATATTCCCGGTTCCCAGATAAGCCAGGCCGGCCAGCAGAGCTCCGATCATGCCGCCTGGAAACGCCAGGAGTGTTCCCAGTCCCAAAATGTTGCGGATGAGCGCTGCAGCGGCTGCGATAACCACAGCATAGATCGGTCCCAACATCACGGCGGCAAGAACATTCACCATGTGCTGAGCAGGGAAGCACTTGGCAATGCCGACAGGTATAAATATGGGCGACAGGGCCACCGAAATGGCCACCAGAATGACGGCTCGTGCCGTATCTTTTGAATTCATGCAGGACTCCTCTGCGCTCCTAATTTCAAAAAAGCCATGAGAACCAAGTAGATCAACCCTGCAACCACAAGGCTCGGAATCGAGGACCCAAGTGAGGTCGTCCTCTGCAAAAGGTGATACAGGCCGAAACCCGCCCCCCACGAAACAAAGGCCCAGGGGTTGAAACCCGCCGAATACCAGTAAAGGTCCCGGCCATGAAACGGCTTTTCAAAATACTTTCCCTTTCGAAGGACAAAAAAATCCGCGAGAACAACTCCGAAAAGAGGACAGAACACGGAACCGATAAAAAGGAGAAAAGACTCGTAGGCGGTTGCCGGAAACACCAGGGCCAGGGCCGTTCCGAGGATTCCGCACAAAATGCTCCCTCGCTTCTCTCCCAACCCGGGTCGGATGTTGAGGGAAGAGACGGCCGTGGAATAAATGTCAAGGAAGGTGGTCGTGAAGGTCGAGAACAGTACGATGATGATGGCCGGAAGGGCAAGACCCATGCCGACCATGAGCTCCAGGACCATGCTTTCAGGCGTGGCGGAACCGGTGGCGAGCGCTGCGCTGAGGCCAAGAGCATACATCCAGGAACTAACAAGGAAATAGCCGATCCAAGTTCCCCAGAAAGCGGCGGAAGTGCTTTTTCCGAACCGCGTGTAATCGCATACAAGGGGAAGCCAGGATATCGGCATGGCAATCACAAGATCAAGACCCACCATGAAAGGCATAGATGCTTTGCAGGAAATACTCGTTAGCTGATCCCACCCATATCGGCTGAACAAGACGTAGGTCATTACACAGCATAGAACCAGGAGAGCCGTCACGGCAATCCGTTGAAGCCACCTCCAGAACCGGTGGCCGAGAACGGCCCAGAGGGTCGTCACGATTCCGGCCACCAGGACCCATCCTCTGAATCCGGCCCCCGGGAAGGGGCTAACCATTTGCGCAGCCTGCCCCCCGATCCACAGCATTACCCCTGTCCAGCCCACAAGCTGAACCAGATTGAGAACCGTGGCAAAATAAGACCCCCTGACCCCGAAAGAGGGCCGCACACAGACCATGGAAGGGAGGCCGGTCTCGGTGCCGATGATTCCTCCAAGGGCAAGAGGGGTGTTGCCGATGAGATGTCCAAGAAGAACGGCCAGTACTCCCGCCGCGATCCCTAACGGCACCAGAAGGCCACCGGCCCATATTTCCGCTAGGGAAACAGCCGCCCCTGCCCAGAGCAGCAGAAAATCCATCACGCCCAGGTTTCGCTCACCCGGCCCTATGGGCTTGATTCCTTGCCGGCTTTTCATGACTTCCTCCCATATGAAACCTGCAATAGCCGATTTCATAAAAAAGGGCCGCTTTCCAAGAGGGAAAACGGCCCTTTTGCACTGAGAAATGAACCTTCTTTTGTCGCCTGTCGCTTCCCTCCGCCGGTATTAACCGGATCAGGTTCTAAGGGTTACCCCACCATCGGCGGGGCTCTCAGTGGGCCTCCCCTAGCGACAACTTGAGTTTATCTCGCCTGCGCCGAATGTCAAGACATTAAAGCAATCGTTTCGGAACGCCCCCTTCATCCCATCCCCGGAAGCCGTAATACTCTTTCACCATCGTCGCAAGCTCCTTCTCCGTGATTGTGTGGCCCGATGGAAGCGCCTCTCGGCAGAAACGCCGGGGAAGCCGATCCCGGTCCGGTTTCAAACCCTCCCTCAGGTTGAAGCTCCTCGTCATGTCGGCTATAAAAGCGGCCTTTTCCCTAAGATCCCGGGTGGACAGGTGTTTGCCGGTCGTCAGGGTTACGATTTTCTCCAGTTCTTCCCATGGGTAAATGTCCCTATAAAAACGACACAAAATCAGAGAATCAAAAATGTTCAAGCGGTCTTCATAATCGATCAGCATTTCAGCCTTGCCTTGGATTGCGTCCGGCGCAATCAAGCCGGCCAGTTCCGCCTTGTAAAAGGTGGTTCGCAAATGACAGGCTCCCCGGTCCGAGGTCGCGTAGGCCAAGCCCATCCCCTTCAATACGCGCGGTTCGTAGCCCGCAGGCTCCATGCCCTTAACATGAACGGCAAATTCTTCCAGGTCCCAAGCTTTTGCCGCATTAACAATGCCTTCGGCCAGCACATCACCGATGCCTTTTCTTTCCGCGATAAGGGTCAGAAGCGTCGCGACGCCACTTGCGTCTCCATATTTGATGGGATAGTCCACTTTCTTTTGCCTTGCCGCTTCAATGGTAAAGGCGCAAAGGTTGCCGGCAGTGATCGTGTCCATCCCCAGTCGGTCGCACAGGTCGTTGAGAAAGGCGATCTCTCCCATGTCATCGATCATGCACAACCCCCCAAAGGCATAAATCGTCTCATACTCGGGTCCTTCTATCACCAAGCCTTTATGACGACCGCTCATCAAGGTTGCCTTGCGGCCGCAGGCCATGAAGCACTTGAGGCACGCATTGGGCTTGATCTCATGCTCCCGGTGAAATCTTTCCCCGGATATTTTCTCCCAATGCTCGCAGGTGCCCTGAGACCAGTATTTCGCTGGAAACGCCTGCGCCCGGTTCATGACGGTCACCATCATGGTGGTGCCAAGAGATCTGTAGGCCTTGACCCCGGGGTGCTCCAGGTTCCTTTTGGAAAATGCCTTGGCATAAGCGGCCGCTTCCTTCGGATCGGCAAGGGATCTTTTTCGGTCCCCTTGAAATACGATGGCCTTGAGTTTCTTGGCGCCCATAACAGTACCAACTCCGGTTCGGCCGGCGGACCGCCAGAGGTCGTTCTCGATCACCGCAAACCGGACCAGATTTTCTCCTGCCGGTCCGATCACCACGGCGCCGGGCTTTCCAAAGCCTTCCTTGACCACGGCAAATAGTTTTCTTGCCTCCTCCTCGCTACGATAGGTGTCAGCGCCCCATAGATCGCTTGCATCGAAAAATTCGCACCCTTCCGGGTGAATCGAGAGGGCTGTGGGCGCCTTTGCGATCCCTCGGATCACAACCGCATCGAATCCCGCGGAATCGATCGCCTCAGGAACCTTGCCGCCCGAATAAGATTCACTGTAACCGCCTGTGAGGGGGGACTTGGTGAACACGCCGTAGCGGCTCCCGCCCCAGAGCGGGCCTTGGCAAACAGGACCTGTCGCAAAGATCAGGTGATTCTCTTCGGAGAAAGGCGAAACCTCCGGAGGATTCCTGTCCAGGAGCAAACGGGTTGCCAAGCCCTTGCCACCGATGCATTTCTCCGAAACCTCATCGGACAGGGCTTCAATTTCAAAGGACCGATCCTTGACATCGACAACCAAAATTCGTCCGTAAGAGCCGAACATCATTAATTCACCCCCCTATTGTCCACGATTCTCACAGGTCTCCTAGCCGATACCTACAACTCTGCCAAGAACAAAATCAACAACAATGATGGGGCATCACGGCCGGGCGGTGTGAGATAGCCAAGGAAGCAATTTGCCCTTTAAGCGCCCAAGTATGCAGTCTTAACATGGGAATTTTCCAAAAGCGCTTCCGCAAGGCCCTCTATTTCTATGCGGCCGTTTTCCAAAACGTAACCTCTATCGCTCAAACTCAGCGAATGCTTTACATCTTGCTCCACGAGAAGGACGGTGGTCCCTTGGTCCGCTATTTTCCGCACGGTTTCAAAGATATCCCTGATTAAGATGGGTGCCAGACCCAGAGAGGGTTCATCCAGCATGAGCAGCTTCGGCTTCGCCATAAGTCCTCTTCCGATAGCGACCATCTGTTGCTCTCCTCCCGAGAGTGTCATGGCAAGCTGGGATTCTCGTTCACGCAGCCGCGGCAGCAAACCGTAAACCTCTTCCATAAGCTGAGCAATGTGCCGATTCGCCCGGTTGTTGTAACCGCCTACGATCAGGTTATCCCTAACGCTCATCAGTGTGAAAAGCTTTCGACCTTCCGGTATCTGCACGATGCCTAGATTCACGATCTCCTCGGGCGGAGAGACATGGATTGGCTTCCCTTCAAAGGATATCGATCCTTGCTGGGGATGCAACAGTCCGGAAATCGTTTTCAGGAGCGTCGATTTTCCGGCCCCGTTGCCGCCGATGATGCTTACCACCTCCCCCTCGTAAACTTTCAGGGAAAGATCGAAAATCACCTGGACATCTCCATAGGAGACATCGATATTGCTGATCTCAAGAAACGCCATAGTCTTCTCCCAGGTAGGCCTTGATCACCCTTTCATCGTCGGCAACCTCCTTGGGTGTTCCTTCACAAATCTTTTTGCCGTAATGAATGACAACGATTCGATCGGATAGGGCCATGATTGCGCGCATGATGTGTTCAATGAGAAAGATTGTGATGCCGCTGTCTCGAAGATTCCTTATTACGGCCACCATTTCGTCCACCTCCGTTGGGCGCAACCCGGCCATGACCTCATCCAGAAGCAAAAGCCTGGGTTCTGTTGCCAGTGCTCTACCAATTTCAAGTTTTTTTCGATCTGCTATGGTCAGATTGCCGGAATTCATATCCTTCTTGACATCCAGATGAAGAGATTTGAGAACGGCAAGAGCTTTTTCCTCGGCCTTGGATCTCTTCTTCGTTCTGGAAAAGCTTCCGACCATGACATTATAAAGCAAGCTTTTGGAGGCAAAGGGCTTCACGATCTGAAACGTACGGGCCAGACCCTTCCTGCAGAGGTCCCACGGTTTTTGATTATTGGTTTTTTCGCCGCAGAAGTAGACCTCTCCCGAACTCGGTGGATATACCCCTGCGATGCAATTAAATGCCGTTGATTTACCTGCACCGTTCGGGCCGATGAGGCCGAGGATCTGCCCCTCCTCAATGGCAAGGCTGAGGCCGTCTACCGCCCGGAGACCGCCGAAAGCCTTGATAAGATTTCTCAGTTCAAGAATCGCCATCCTCTATTCCTTATTAACGAGACCTTCGATCAAGCCGGTTTAGAAGCCCGTTGTAGGCTTTCGTCAATGGTTGTTGGAGACCCCGGGGAAGATAGATCATAACCAGAATGAGCACCATGCCGAAAATGATCAGATGAAGGCCCGGCAGGGTGGCGCCGAAGTATATCCGGGAGAAATCGCTTACGGGCCGAAGCAGAAGAGCCCCCAGCACCGGACCGACGATGGAGCCCCGTCCGCCTATCAAGGCGATGAAAGCTATTTCAAAGGAAAGGTCCAGGGAAATAACGCTTTTTGGATGGATGAAAAGTGAAAACTGGGCATAGAAAGAGCCGGCGAGGGCCGTGAGAAAAGAACTCATGGCCATGGCAATGAGCTTGCATCGCGCCACATTCACCCCCAAGGACATAGCCGCCTCAGGTTCCTCACCTCCTGCGTTCAGGTAGTAACCCAACCTCGAGCGTGATATGAAATAAGTCACTGCAAGAACGGCGATCAGCATGACAAGGATGATATAGTAGTAAGGCTCTTTGTTGGTGAACATGAGATTGGCCAGCCCGACGTTCAGCGGCGGGATCTGAAGCCCCCTTGGGCCGTTAATGTTGAAAGGCCCAAGGTGATCGATATTTTCTACCATGACCCTCATCCCCTCGCCGAAAGCGATGGTGGCCAACGCAAAATAGGCCCCGCGCATTTTAAAGGTCGGTAAGCCGATCATAACCCCTGTTATCGACGCGAGCACACCCCCCAGGACCATGCCGAACCACGGACTCACGCCGTATTGCACATAGAGTACCGTGGAAGTGTAAGCCCCTATGCCGAAAAATGCGGCATGCCCCAGCGGCAGCACGCCTGCGAAGCCACCCACGAGATTCCAGCTTGTTGTCAGATACGCATAGAGGTAAAGCAGAACCAGGATGTGGAGATATGTGGGGCTGCGCAAGATCAGCGGCAGCCCGAAGACAATGATCAGAACAAGGGTTAGAAAAGCTTTTTGCAGGTTTTCCCTGGTCATTCTCGCACCCGCTTTAGCGTGGTTTCCTACCAGTCATACCTTACCCCGAACAACCCCGAGGGCTTCACGAACAGGAACAGAAGAAAAAGCCCATACACGATGCCCTCGGCCCACGTGGCCGCCATAAACTGGGGGCCGACGGATTCAATCACTCCGATAATCATGCCTCCCAGGATAGCGCCTCCAATGCTTCCCAGTCCACCGAGCACCACAATGATGAATCCTTTAATGTCGAAGAGCACTCCGACGGTAGGGAAAACATTGTAAAAGGGGACGAGCGTGACCGCGGCAATCCCGGCCGTGGCCGTGCCGATCCCAAAGGCGATGTTATAAATTTTGAATTGCTTAATCCCCATCAAGCTTGCTGCCTCCCTGTCAAGGCTCGTTGCCCGTATCGCACGGCCCATGCTCGTCTTCTGCAAGAATAAATACACGGCTGCGGCCGTGAGTACGGCCGCAGAGAACCCCCACAGTTTGGGTACGGATATCAACATGCCTCCAAGTTCCAGCATCTTGCCGCGCAATGGGTTCTCCTGGATCGTTCTGTAGTGTGGGCCGAAAATGAGGAGCGTGAGGTTGTCCAGGACGTACCAGACACCCGTTGTGACGATGATAACCGTAATAGGCTCTCGAACCTCGCTTTCAGCTTTGAAAATAGGCTTTATGACGATATCCTGAAGGTAGTAGCCGAAAAGGTACATGACGGGTATCACCAGGATCAAGGTCAGGTAGGGGTGCGCGCCTGAAAGGGTCACAGCCCAATAAGCTACATACATCCCCACCATGAGCAGCGACCCATGGGCGAAATTAATGACCTTGAGTACCCCGAAAATAAGTGTGAGCCCGAGTGCGGTTAGACCGTAGATGGACCCCATGAGTATCCCGTTGATGGTGTCTTCCAGGATAAATACCATAAGAGCCTCCCTTGCTCAGGCTATTCACCTTCTATGGATCACGCGGCTGGACGGGCCGCGTGATCCTTCCCCGTTGAGGTGAACGAAAGTTGCTCAAGGCATGGGGAAAACAGGTTGGTATCCGGCCCTGCGAGCATTCTTGGGCCACACGGTGATTCGCTCCATCCCTTTCCCTATATCGTTAATCTGCACCATAACAAGAGAAGCGTGCTTGTTCTGCCCTGTCTTATCGAATTCAACAGCATCGTAGCCCACGATCATTCCTCGACCGCTTCCGAGATTTGTGGTTGCCAGGGCTTCCCGGATCTTGACCGGGTCAAGAGAAGCCGCTCTTTCCATGGCGTCCGCCAGAACATACATAGCCAGGTAGGCGTCTACGGACTCACCCGCCAAGTTGTAACCGTATCTGGACTTGAATTTTTCGTTGGCCTCCTTGGCACCCGGCTTGTTTACATCCGTCTCCCACTCCACGATGTCGAAGAGATACTGCGCGTTCTTTCCTGCCGCCTGCAGGAAGGATGGGTCCGCATGGCCGCCACCGCTGCCGATGATGGCCTTCAACTTGACCCTGTAATCCGCCAGTGTGTTGGTCAACAGGATTGCATCCGCCGCGTTTGAGACAAGCAACAGCACGTCCGGGTTCGCCCGTTTGATCTTCTGAACGATAGGGCTGAGATCTGTGGCTGTCGAAGGGTAGGGCTCATCGAGAACCACCTTGTAGTCACCCTTCTTGGCCAGTTCTTTCCACTGTTCGGCAAACCCTTTTCCCCAGTCGCCGTTTTCGTAAACAAAGGCAATCTTTTCAAGCTTGGCATTGAACTCTTTTTCCATATCCCGCAAGAATGCGAACTGGTCTCTGGTCCACCAACTGTCCTTTGCGGCGATGCGGAATACGGTCTTGAAGCCCTGCTCCGTGATCTTGTCCGCCACGGAAACAGGGACGATAAAGGGGATGCCGTAACGTTCCGCCACCGCGGTCGTTGGATAGGTGACCGCCGAGTTCCAGCACCCTGTCAAAACATGAACCTTCTCGGTGTTGATGAACCGCTCGGCTTCCGCTACACCCTTTTCCGGTTTTGACTCCGAATCCGTATAGAGCATGACCAGCTTTGCTCCACCGAGCGATTTGATACCGCCGGCCGCATTGATTTCCTCTACGGCCATTTCACGGGCATTTTTGCCCTGCTGGCCCACTGAAGCAGACGGGCCTGAAAGGGGAATAATATTACCCACTTTGACTACCTTGTCCTGTGCGAGACAGACTGAACCTGCACCCAAAGCCATGGTCAGAACCCACAAAACCGCCGAGCACACTCCAATTTCTTTGATAGGCTTTTTCATACTTTTCCTCCTCTCCTGGTTTGAAATTGATTCTTTTAACGTAAGAAGTCGGCAAATGATTCCGGCGTTTCCCTTCCGGATTAAGTATGAAAGAAACTCAAAGTTTATCGTAAGCCTTTTTAAATGTAACACCGGCGGCGCCGGACATGGGAACCTCTCTCATCTCGAGGTCAACACAAGCCAGTATCAGTATCCGAGATAAGCTCTCTGAACATGAGGGTTTGCCGCTAATTTTTCGCCTGTGTCTTCCAGGCGGATTCGACCGTTTTCCAAGACGTAGCCCCGCGCGGCCACCTGAAGCGCCCATCGAGCGTTTTGTTCTACCAGAAGAATGGTAATATCCTTTTCCTGGTAAATTTGCCGGATAACGGCAAAAATGTTGTCCCTGAGGACGGGGGCCAGCCCGAGGCTGGGTTCGTCGAGCATCAGCAATTTGGGTTCGGCCAGCAAACCGCGACCTATGGCAAGCATCTGGGCTTCGCCACCTGAAAGGGTTCCCGCCGACTGGTTGATCCGCTCTTGCAGCCGCGGAAGCAACGCGAAGACAAAATCCATGTCTTTCCGCACAGCGTTCTCGTCCTTGCGGCAAAAAGCGCCCATACGAAGGTTTTCTTCAACGGTGAGATCCGGGAACACAGCCCTGCCTTCAGGCACATGGATGATCCCCCGCTGCACAATCTTGTGAGAAGGCAGTTTCTGGATTTCCTCTCCGTCGAAAATGGTCCGCCCTTTGATGGGCGGTTTTATTCCGGAAACGCACTTCAACAAGGTGGATTTCCCGGCGCCGTTGGATCCGAGAAGCGTAACCAATTCGCCGCGTTCCAAGTGAAGAGAAACATCCATCAAGGCTACCGCCTTTCCGTAAGTGACGTTTATTTCTTCAACGCGCAGCATGGCTCTCGCCTCCAAGATAGGCCTCTACCACGTTCGGGTCGGTGTACACGGCTTCGGGTTTTCCATCGGCGATTTTCTTGCCGTAATGAATCACGACCAACCGGTCTGAGATGTCCATGATTACTTTCATCACATGTTCAATGATGAGAATGGTGATCCCCTGTTTGTTGATTTCGCGAATCAGCGCGATCTGGTCGACCAGCTCAGCCGGATTGAGCCCCGAACTGGGCTCGTCCAGAAGAAGCAACTTAGGCCGAGTGGCTAGGGCACGCGCAATCTCCAGTCTTTTTGTCAATGCATAGGGCAAATTCTCGGCGAGTTCATCACGGTAGCCGCCGATCCCCACAAGCTCCAAAAGCCCCTCGGCAGCCGCGCGATTTTCAGGATTTTGGCTCTGCTTCCCGAAACCCCCGACCAAGGAAGCAAACGCCAGGCGCCAAGGCCCTTTTTGCCGCCGATCCACCAGCCCGGCCATGACATTTTCAAGTGCCGTCAGCTTGGAAAAAATCCGAACCACCTGAAAGGTCCTTGCAATTCCCCTATTGTTGATGGCATGCGCCTTGTGCCCCGCAATGTCCGTTCCATTAAAAAGGATGCGACCATGGTTCGGGGGAATGGCTCCGGATATCATGTTCACAAGCGTCGTCTTCCCTGCGCCGTTGGGGCCGATAAGGCCCATGATTACTTTTTCATCGAGGCTGAACGAAACACTGTCGACCGCACACAATCCGCCAAAGTATTTGGTGAGATTTTCGATCTTGAGAATTTCAGTCATGATCGCCACCGGCGTTCCGGCCTTTGCCATAACTGCTGAATCCTTCCTTGAGCGCACGAACAACGCCCACTAAACCTTCTCTCATGAAACGGATGGTCAAAATCAGCAGGAATCCGTAAAGCACCAGCCGGATGTCCATTCTGAAAAAATCCTCCAAAGTTCTGAGCCACTCGGAAAGAAGACTCAGCAGAACAGCACCCAGAATCGGCCCGGCCGTGGTACCCAACCCGCCGATCATGGTCATCGTCAATGTGTCGAAGGTCACATGCAAAGACATTGTATCGGGACTGACAAGGCGTGTGAAATGAGCGAAAAGCCCGCCCGCCATACCGGCGAAAAACGCACTGATGGTAAAAACCGCCAGCTTATACTGGGATGTATGAATCCCGATGCTCTGAGCGCCCTGCTCGTCATCACGAAGAGCCTGCAAGCTTACACCAAATTCGGAATGAGTGAATCGCAGCATGCAGAAATAGGTGAACACAACCGCCGCCAGGACGACGTAATAATAATCGCGTTCGAAATAGAACTCCATCCCCCAGCTGCCTAATCTGATTGGAGTGAGCAAGGGAATTCCGGATAGGCCCAGAGACCCCCTGGTCAGATCAACCCAGTTGACGGCTACAAGCCTGAGAATCTCGGCAAATCCGATGGTGGTAATCGCCAGGTAGGGCCCGGAGAGCCGCAACGCCGGAAACCCTAGCAGGAATCCGAAAAATCCGGCAATGACGCCGCCGCCAAGCAATCCGAACCATGGTGAAACGCCCAGTTTCATGGCCAAAAGGGCGCTTGAATAGGCGCCGATCCCAAAAAAAGCTGCGTGACCCAGGTTAAGTTGGCCGCTATATCCGGCCAAGAGGTTCCAGCTCATCGTCATGATCGTATAAATTCCCGCCATAACGACGATATGCAGGAAATAACGTTCCTGTACAACCTGAGGCAGGATGAGCAAGGCCGCGACCACCGCGACGGATCTAAGGCGATGTTTCAGTCGCTTGCTCATGTTCCCTCCTTGGCGCCGAAAAGCCCCCGAGGTCGAAGCAAAAGGACTAAAATGATGATGAAGAAACCTATCGCATGCTGATATTCCATGGCCAGATAATTCCCCCCGAGGGATTCAGCGATACCCAGAATAAATCCGCCGAAAATGGCGCCGCGAATGTTGCCCATTCCTCCTAGGATGGTGACCACAAATGCTTTCAAAGTGGGCATCGCACCCATAAGAGGATGAACGGCGAAGGTGGTACCATAGAGAACCCCGGCCACTCCGGCCAAGGCTGCTCCAACCCAGAAGGTGAGAGTGTAAATCAGGTTGATGTCGACACCCATGAGCTGCGCGGCAAAACGGTTCTGACTGGTGGCCCTTATAGCAACTCCCAGTTTACTCCGGTTGAGGAAGATCTGGAGTGCCCCGATTGCGATGCAAGAGAAGCCGAAGCAGAAGACTCGCAGCACGCTGGTTGAAACACCGCCTATATGAACGGTGGCGCCCTTAAAAGGATCGGAAATCATCTGGGGTGTGGCGCCAAAAAAGAGCTGGGCCAAGTTCTCCAAAAGAATGAACAGCCCGATGGAGACCATAATGATATCGATGTCGGTCCAGCGTCCGATAAGGGGTCGAAAAATCAAGCGCTCCGTTACGATACCCAGTATTCCCACAACGGCGGCAGCGGCAATGATGGAACCCACCCAGCCCATCCACCCGGGGACCCAGGCCATTAGGAATACCGCTGTGTAAGCCCCAACCATGGAATAATCGCCATGAGCGAAATTGCTGATCTTCATGACCCCGAAGATCATGGTCAACCCGATGGCGATTAGGCTGTAAATACTTCCTATGATCAGGCCGTTTAGGGTTTGCTGCAAAAACAGCGATTCCATGTCAAAAGCCTTTCAACATTCTTTTCCCGTAACAATTACTTGCACCGGCGCTGATCCCACGGTTTGGGTGTTTGATATTCGGCTGCAGCCCGTTCCGCCGGATATATGATCTGGGTGTCGGCCTTACAGTTGTTATCAAGTTGCACCTGCACCGGAGAAGGGAAGACAGTGTCGACCTGGCCGGTTTTGTCGAATCGGATGAGACCCTGGGAGAGCTTCATATTCGTTGCCGCCAGAGAGTCCCGGATCTTTTTACGGTCTGCGGCCAAATTTCCCGTCGGCTTGCCGGCGCGCTCGACAGCATCCAGAATCACCTGGAGGTTGTCATACCCCTGACTGGAAAAAATGCCGGGCCTGCTCCCTGGAAACTTCGCCTGATAGGCATTGACAAAAGCCGCCGTAACCGGGTCTTTCATGGCCTTTGTCGGTTCAAGAGAAGATCCCATGGCGTACTCGCTGACCGGACCTGTCATCTCGAAGTAGGCCTGCGTGAACTGTCCCCCGACGCCGATCCACTGGGTGACGAAATTCAGTTCCTTGGCCTGTTTCTGGATAAGTGCGGCTTCAGTTGTTGAAGCGATGTTGAAAACCACATCCGGAGTTTTGTCTTTAAGTTTTGAGATGGCCGCCGTGAAATCGGTGCTGCCGATCTCGAAGTAGAGTCGATCCAGCACCTGAGCCCCGATCTTCTCGCACTGGGCCTCCCAAATTTTCTGACCGTCCCTGCCGTAATCCGAATTTTCCATGAAAAAGGCAACCCTCTTAGGGCGCTTCACTTTCGCAAGCCATTCATTGATTCCCTCCAGAAACTGTGGGCTATTCGGGCTGGTCCGGAAGACAAAATCATAGCCGCGGTTGGTAATCGTCGGGCTGATGGCAATGGCCACCACGTTGGGGCAGCCTTCGTAGTGACAGAACTCGCTGGTAGCGATGTTGACGCTGGAGGCGTAACCTCCGCCCACAACCAGAACGTTGTCCCGAGTGACGAGTTTCTTGACTGCAGCCAGACCCTTGTCAGGCTTGGCTTCGGTGTCACCGAAAATTAATTCGATCTGCTGCCCGAAGAGACCGCCTTTGGCGTTCACCTCATCCAGTGCCAACTCCATGCCTTTTTTCATTTCACCGGCGTTGAAGGCAAGCGAACCGGTAAATGGGCCAAGAATGCCGATCTTAACCGTAGCCGAGCCTAAAGCCGGCATTACCAAAGCCGAAATCATCGCCAGACAGGCGGCAACCAAAATCAAACGCGTTCTTGTTTTCATCCTATTACCCTCCTCAAGGTTAAAGTTGATTTCAAAAAACCTGAAAACTCCGCCACAGCCGACTTGATGGCATTTCATTCAAATGACTTACACCAGCGCAAGAGAAAAAGAGCATAAACCTTGGCCGTATGAACAATGCTGTCAATATTCACACATTCGTTTTCAGCGTGGATCCTTTTCGCTACCGGACCAAAACAGGTAGCTTGCCCTTGACCAAAATGAACAAAGGTTCTTAAGTCTGTTGTTGCCGTAGAAACGAAATCCTCAGGTAACCTTCCGCTCAAATCGTGCTGACAACTTCCAAGCACCTTCAGTGCGGGCAGATCCCGACTGATAGAGTGCCCTTCGGATCGAAATCCGTAAAAATCGATGCGAGGTGGATTCTTGGAGAGCCATGCATCGGCGGAGGAGGCCTCGGCAATGGTCTTCTCCAACATGTTACGTATTTCGGGATAAGCTATGTCGGGCGTAAAGCCAAGCCGGCAGTGAAACTCCGCAAAGGCCGGTACCGTTGAAGGCCAGTCGCCTCCCTTGATAATCCCGATGTTGAGATTGGCCGGATGACGTGAGCCGGAAAATGCGGGATGTACTTTCCGGTTCAGATTTTCCTCGAGATTTCGGAGAGCTTTGAATAGAGGAAAGCACTTTTCAATTGCATTGACCCCGCCCTGCGCGTCCAGAACATGCATGGGCACTCCGTTCAGGGTCACCTTAAACCACACGACCCCGACCTGGGCGGTGAGAATTGTGGGGCCGAAAGGTTCCGGTATCAGGACCGCGTCCGCGTCGACCCCGGCATTGAGGCATGCCAGTGCTCCATTGCCCGAACATTCTTCCTCGATCACGGTTTCCAGAAAGACGGCCGCTCTAAGTCCAAACCCGGCTGCATCTACGGCTTTAAGCGCGTAGGTCATGGCGGCAACACCGGACTTCATGTCCCCGGAGCCCCTCCCGAAAAGCCATCCTTCACTTTCAAAAGGTTCAAAAGGGTCCCGATCCCAGCGCTCGAGCGGCTCGGGACTCACCACGTCCAGGTGGCCGTTGAAAAGGGCGCTTTTCCCGCCTTCCCGGTCGGCCGGTCGATGGGCCACGATGTTGTATCGTCCTTCGTATCCCCATGGCACGGGCCCGAAACCAGGGTGTTCACGTAGAAGCTCCGGGTCGATGAAAATACGGCGGTGGGTGAACCCAAGCTTGGTCAGTTCTGCTTCCATGACCTCTAGAGCGGATGCCTCGTTTCCAAGCGTGCTCGGCTGTGCAACCAAGCGCTTTGTCAGATCCACGATTTCCGGAACCAAGGATTCGACGGATCCTATGAGCTTCTCTTCCTGGCTATTCATTTGTTTGGACGGATCAAAACATTCTTTATGGTTTCTATCTGTTGGATCACTTCTCTTCCCGATTTCCCGGGCGGAGAATAGCGTCTTCTCCTCGAATGCTTCAACTGTCAAGTTTTCTCATGACCGCCTGCCTGAATTCCTAACACCGATGGAACAAGGCCGGGCTATGAGTAGAAGTTATGAACAGAACAAAGCCAGTACTGCCTTCTCAGTGTGCATACGGTTCTCCGCTTCATCGTAATAGGCTGAATTGGGCCCTTCGAAAATCGCCTCGGTGGCCTCGATTCCCGGGTACCCCGGGCCGCAGTGCATGAAAACATAGTCGGGCTTGGCCTCCTTTACCGCGTTTTCGTTGATCTGGTAAGGAGCAAAATCCTTTTTGCGCTTCTCCTTTTCTGCATCGTGAGCCATGCTAAAAAACACGTTGGCCACCACTACGTCTGCGCCGTCCATCGCCTCCGCAAGATTTCGGGTCAAAATCATTTTGCTCCCCCCTGCCGCCGCGTGCTCTTTGGCAAACTTGAGAATATCCGGGTGAGGGTCATAGCCCTCCGGAAATGCCATGTACATATCCATGCCCATGATGCTGCATCCAACCATAAGCGAATGGCAAACATTCCAGGGGTCTCCGGACCAGGCGACCTTTAGGTTGTCGAGTCTCCCTTTTTTCTCCCAGATGGTAAGCAAGTCGGCCAAGCCCTGGCACGGGTGCGTGAAATCGGAACAGGCGTTGATCACGGGATGTTTCATGTACTCCGCAAAGAGGTTCAAGGTTTTTTGGCCTGTGCCCGAAGCAGGTCGAATAAACAACCCGTCGTAATAGCGGTCCAACACCCGGGCAGTATCCCTAAGGGATTCGCCCCTGGAAAGCTGCAGTTCATCGGGCCTCATGTAAATAGCTTGGGCGCCCAGATGAGCGGCCGCCACCTGGAAGGAATTCCTGGTGCGTGTCGAGGGCTTTTCAAAAAGAGCCCCAAAGGTTTTTCCCTTCAGGAATTCATGGGGCTCTTTCATGGCCAGTTTCATCTTCAAGTCGTAAGAAACTCGGATCATGTCCCGGATGTCTTCCCGGGTAAAATCCATAAGGGTCAGGAAGTCCTTTCCACGAAATCTGTCAATCATATTAATCTCCTTCCACTGAACCTGCGTTCGCTTAATAAGATTGTGCGAAAAAAACTCTTTCTTTGCCTCAATTCTTTAACACGTGCGCGTGAGACGGTTCCAGAATAAAGAACGCCCTCCGATCCTGGAAGACTTAACGCGCACCTGCGGGCGGGGCGGTGAGGCTATCTATTAAAGTTTTAGCGATGCCAAGCCTTCTTCCAAAATGCTCAATCCAGTTTCTAACTGATCATCGGTAATGACAAGCGGCATTAGGATTCGGACCACGTTGCTTAAATTACCACACACCAGAATGAGAAGCCCTCGCTCCACGCAAAATTTTGCCACTTCCTTGGCTTGGTCCGGAGCAGGATCTTTTCGCTCCCTGTCCTTTACCAGCTCCATCGCCAGCATGGGTCCCAGCCCGCGGACATCGCCGACAATTTCATATTTTTCCTTGAAAGCGTCCAAACGCGATTTTACCTTCCGGCCGAGGGCTTCAGCTCTTTCAAGAAGGTTCTCCTCCTCGAAAATCTCCAGCACCGCCAGGGCCGCTCTGCAGGACACCGGGTTCCCTCCGTAGGTTCCCCCGATGCCGAAAGGGTGGATGCTGTCCATCAGCTCTTTTCTTCCCACTACCCCGCTCAGGGGCATTCCGGCAGCCAGACTCTTGGCAACCACGGTGAAATCGGCCTCCACGTCGTAGTGCTCCATGGCAAACATTTTGCCGGTCCTCCCCATACCTGTTTGAACCTCATCACTGATAAACAGGATATCGTTCTCCCTGCAAATCGCGAAGAGTTTCTTAAAATATTCCGGCGGAGGGGCGATAAATCCGCCTTCGCCCTGAACGGGTTCAGCGATCACCGCTGCCACCATTTCCGGCGCAACATGATTGACGAAAAACGTTTTGAGGTGATCGGCGCATGCCACCTGACAAGAGGGGTATTCCAGGCAGAAGGGACACCGGTAGCAATAAGCAAACGGCATGCGATAAACTTCCGGCGCAAACGGGCCGAATCCGAATTTGTAAGGCTTGACTTTGCTCGTCAAGGTCATGGTCAGCAACGTCCGGCCGTGATAGGCATTCTCAAAGGCGATGATGCCCGCTTTCTTGCTTGCATACCGGGCGATCTTCACGGCGTTTTCGACGGCCTCGGCTCCGCTGTTGACAAAGAGAACAGATTTAGCAAACTTGCCCGGAACGAGGTTGCACAACTTTTCCGCCAACTCAACGGGTGCCGCATAGGGGGCAACCATAAAGCAGGTGTGGGTGAATTTTTCGGCCTGGTCCTTGATGGCCGCCACCACCTTGGGGTGGCTATGGCCTACGTTCATTACGGCGATACCCCCTGTGAAATCGATGTAATTTTTACCTTCCACATCGGTGATGACCGCCCCCCTGGCCGAGGCTACATAAACGGCATTCCCGCTGCCATGCCCCGCCGGAATAGCGTTCTCACGACGCTTTTGAAGATCGGCATTGCTCAACGTTTTTTTCATGATGGATCTCCGTAATCTATGGCAATGGGTTTCGGAATTCTCGACACAAGACTATCGAGTCATCTAAAGGAGTTACCTGTCTAAAGGTTAAAAAGGGATGGGTTCTGTGACGGTTTCTGCTTCTGCCTTGTTTTTCACACGGCAAGGTCCGTGCCACCTTCTCGTGGACAGGGATTTCTATAAATATTGCGAGATTGAAAGAAAATGACACTTTTTATCAGACCTTTTTTGATTCAGTTATGTATCACATGCGAGACTTATTTACCTATAAAAATTGACGGATCCGTAATCGGCAGCTTTTTATCTGTCATTTCGCCCGCTGGGAGAAATCTAAAGTAATGGTGCCAGGGCTTTTCGAGTGACCATACCCTCTCGCAGAATAACAGGTGGCGTAACGGCCACGTCAAGAACAGTAGAGCCTTTCCCTCCCGAGGTCTTACCGCCGTCGAGGATAAGATCTATTTGAGCGCCTAAGGCCTTGAGCACTTCTTCGGAGTTCGTGCACGGAGGCTCTCCGGTTATATTTGCCGACGTCCCTGTGATCGCCACGCCTGCAACTCTCGCAAGTTCCGTTGGGACGGGGTGGCTTGAAAGGCGAACGCCGATCTCGCCCGTTCCTCCGGTCAGCAAGCTTGGAAGAATGGGCCCGGCTTCGAAAACCATGGTAAGCCCCCCGGGCCAGAAAGTCTCCATTAGTTTACGGGCAACAGGAGGAATCCGCTTCACATAACGGCTGAGAGCCTCGCTTGAGGGGATCAAGATCAGGATGGGATGATCTTCCCGGCGTTTCTTGATCTGAAGGAGCCGCTCGATCGCTTCAACATTGAGAGCGTTGACGGCCAGGCCGTAAAAGGATTCGGTGGGCATGGCAACCACGCCGCCCGAAAGGACCACCTTACCTGCCTTCTTGATTACCTTTTCAAAATTCTTTTCATCGATCTTGAGCAAACGACAAGACATGAGGTAAACTCGAAAGTCAACCATAAAAAAAGACAAACCCTCTATCGCGAAAGCACGAAAATACAATGGCACGAAAAGAACACGATTAGGCTTTCGTGCTTTCCTCCTTTCGTGTTTTCGTGTTTCAAAAGTGACGAAGTCGTAAAAAGTGGGTCAGACTATTGTGTGTGCCGCTTCCAGCGCTTTCTTGGTCAATCCTTTCCTGTAAGCTTCCAGCCTATCCGCAATATCGGGGAATTTGAGTGCAAGGATCTCCGCAGCAAGCACAGATGCATTGGTCGCTCCTCCTTTGCCGATGGAGACGGTGGCCACCGGGATCCCCGGCGGCATTTGAACCGTGGCAAGAAGAGCATCCATCCCCTTCAGAGGCGAGGAATCAATCGGTACGCCGATGACCGGCAGGGTCGTGTGGGCCGCCATGAACCCGGCCAGGTGAGCGGCCCACCCGGCGCCTGCGATGATCACATGAAGCCCCCTTTCAACTGCGCTCATCGCATATTCCTGCGCCTGTTTGGGTGTGCGGTGGGCTGAAATCACAGCCGCTTCATAAGGGATCTTTAGTCCCTTGAGCATTTCCGTGGCGCCTTTCATCACGTCGGCGTCCGACGTGCTTCCCATGACGACGCCGACAAGCGGTTTTTCATACTTCATACGTTTCTCCTTACACAACCTCCCTCCCCTTTATCCCCACCAACAGGGGAGGGAAATTTGGTTTATCCTTTTCCAGCAGGAAAAAGGAAGCCGCTTCTTGCAGAGGGAGCCGGATTTTGCAGAGGAAAGCCGGCAGCCTTCAATAATCAATGTACAATGTTCAATGCCCCTGTTTTGCCATTCCTATCAACGGATACACCACCGTCCCCGCCAGCCAAGCAATGTCCTCCGCAGAAAGAATCCGGATGATGGTTTGATCAAAAAGGATATTCCCTTCAGGAGGAAACTCCTCATCGCCCTTCCACAGGATCAGCACTACGGGGACCATTGGCAGCGGCCGGAGGAGCACGGATGCATCCCCCTGGTCGAAGGTTTGGGCTCCGTAAGCCTGCTCGGCCAGCGTTACCATGAGCTCCACCTTCTCGCCGAAGGTCTGAACCAGCGGGTTTTTGGCCCTTCGTTGAAAAGCATCCAGGTAAAATCTCCCATCGGGCACTTCCTGAAAAGATATCCATTCACCCGTCGGTTCGGCTCCGCTTGAAACCCATGCTCCCTGAAGGTAGTGAAGAACCAACACCTGCTGCTGAATGGGGATCTCCTCTCCCGTCTTTTCAAAAAACACCTCCAAATTCGGCCACGTGATGCGCAACGCCTGATTTAAGAAAGAGAGTGTAAGAGAGATCGCGCCTGCTTTATTTCTGGTGATGTCCGACCCTGAGAATCGCGCCATCAAGTCCGGGTTCTTCTCGGAGAGCGTTTCCCTCGCCAAGGCTGCCGCCTGATTGTAGTCGTCTATTCTAGGCATAAGAACTCCACAAAGAAGGGTGCACGGTGCACAGCGCACGGCCCGGGCCGCAAGAGCGACTTTCGGAAGCTTTTCCGGCCGGAAACCGTGTGGTTCGCCCCCCCTAGAACGTTTGATTCTCAACGCCATGGCTCGGTACCCTTATCATCTCCGCTAAATCCAGGGTCTCCAGATTCTCTTGAACCTGTTATAATAGAACAGTCAAGGGATATTCAAGGGGGAAACGCCTCCCATGAAAAAGAAAAAGAAAGACCCTTTCAATCCCGCATTCGAGGCTCTGAAGGATAAGATAAAGCATGTGCGGGAGCTGCCGGAGCCGCCCCTGAAGCAAGAGCTGCGAAGAAAAGAACCCGATGACGAAATAGGTTTTTTCCTCAACGCTATGTCGGGTGTTGACCCGATTCAACAGGTTAAGGAAAAGGCGGTTCGATCGTCTGCAGCCCGTGCCAAACCCGCCCATCCCCCTCCGGATGAGAGAAGAAGGGCTATGGAACATCTTCAGGGATTGGTGCACGGCTCCATTGATCTGGATATCACGTTCAGCGATGAGTATATCGAAGGGGCTGTCAAAGGCCTTAGCCGAAAACTCATGAAAAAGCTTAAAAGAGGAGAATTGCCGGTACGGGACTTTATTGATCTTCACGGACTCACCAGGCAGCAGGCTGAAGGGGCAGTCGCCGATTTCGTCCATCAAAGCTATAAAACAGGGCTCAGGTGCATCCTGATCGTTCACGGCCGCGGTCTCAACTCGCCTGACAGTTTCCCTGTTTTAAAAGAGGGCTTGCCCACATGGCTGGGGCGGGGGAAAACCGGAAAGCTCGTTCTTGCCTTTTCCACAGCGCGGCCTTACGACGGAGGGACGGGGGCAACGTATGTGCTTCTCCGTAAGCGCTAGCCCGGGCTTCTGAAAAAGGCCCATCTGCGGCGTATATAAACAGAGGTGCACGGCTACTCAGGCTGCTGAAAAACGCCCATCACTCGGAAAGGCCCTGCCGGGTTTCCTGCTTCAATTCCTCCAGTTTCTCCTGAATTTCTTTCGCCTTACCAATGTAGTATTCAACCCTTTTGTAGTGAGGGTCCAAGCTTCGCACCGTTTCCCAGGCCTTGATCGCCTCACTCAGTTGTTCTTTGCCGTAGTGCTCTATCCCCTTCTTGTAGTACATCTCCTTGCAAAGCTCTTCCGTCTCTTCTAAGAAAGCGCGGCTTTGCCGGCAATCGCTTCGATGGCGAAGGGAGGCTGTAAAATACTCTCTGGCTGCCTGGTAATCCTGTTTTTGAAACGACGACAATCCCAGCTCAAAAAAAGCGGTGCAAGCATAGTCCAAAGCCGGTTGATCATCAGGGTAGACAGACAAAACCTTGTTGAATTCAAAAAGAGCTTCTTGATACCGACCCTCTCTTAGAAGCTCTGCACCCAGTTCACGGTAGCCGGCGATTTGATACGCCTCTTCCGCCTTGTCCATCTTGGTCAGCACATGCCTCTCCTCATGTTCCCTATCGGTCAACGCCCAATCCCGGTAGCCCACCGGGATATCCTTTTCCTCCTCTTCCACTTCCACCTTTTTCTGAGCAGGTCTTTCCGTAATCCGACCACCAGGAGAGGGAACCTTAACCTCCTGCCCAATTCTCACGAAGTCGGCATCCTGGATTTGATTGTACCCGGCTATGACGGGAAACTTAGCAGGATCGCCGTAATATATCATCGCAAGCTTTGAAAGGCTCTCCCCGGGCTGAATTTTGTGGATGAGATACGCCTCCTGGACAGGTTGCCGTTTTCTTGAGGTAAGCCTCTCCAGGGCGCCCTTATGGTCCGGCCACAGCCTCAAGGCCTTAAGAAAATGACGACGAGCGGTTGAAAATTCTCCCTCCTTTTCGAAACTTCGGCCCATAGTGTATTGCTCTTCAGCAAGGCCCCTGAGCTTCTCCTCGGTTCGGCGTAACCCCTCAACGGCTTCCCTCTTGTCAGGACAAACGGTCAAAGCAATTTGATATCCTCTAAGAGCTTCGACCCATTCATCCGTCTCCTCATTGCCGGCGGCCTCTTGGAGTGAACTCATGAGGAATGCCTCCTCGGGCCTTTCCCTAATTGGTTCTTCGGCGAGGTGAACACAACCGGCCGAACATCCAATACAAAGAAAAAACAAGAAGATTACATGTCGGGAATTCATGAGCAGACTACCTTAGGGATAGATCAAAGAACGTGTTGAGGGTATCTATGAAACTCTCCATGTCTTTTCTTAATATTTGATCTCGTCTCAGCGCCAATGGATCTGAAAAAAACGGGTTCCCCCCTCTATTCACCGAAAGGGCCGTCTTATAACCCGCCTCCTCGCAAAGACTCAAGACCAGTTGGTTGTAATCACCATAGGGAAAGGCAAAGTAGGTCGTATCCTGATTGAGCTTCCTATCGATTATCTCTTTGGACCGGATGAGTTCTTCCCTGATCCTTTTTATGTAGCGGTGGTCATCTTCCCCTTGCTTTTTTTTGGTAAGGTCGCAATGGCTGAGAGAATGGGACCCCACTTCGAAACCGTCCTCCTTCATTTCCCGAAGCTGTTCCCAGGTTAGGGAATTGGACGATGCCCCGATAAAATCCGTGTAAATGAAAAGGCAGGCCTTATAATTATACTTCTTGAGAATAGGATAGGCGATCTCGTAAGCCGACCTGTAGCCGTCATCCAGGTTAATCACCACGGCCTTCCTCGGGATCCTTCTGCGATAGGCAAGAAAATCCTGAAGCTCCACCATGGATATAACCCGGTAGTCGTTTTCTTTGAGATAGCGCATCTGCTCTTCAAAGAGAAGCTTCGTCATGCATAGAGCTGATTCGCAGCGCTCTGCAAGGCGATGATAACAAAGAATAGGAACCGTCTGATACCCCTCCGGCGCCAGCCCTCCCGTGCGCTTCTCCGTCAGGGGAATGACAATGAAATTACCCTCTTCAAAGGGGACTCCCTCGTTTTCCTCCTCGATGATCCAAGCCCTACTTTTGTCTTTTAGAAACCTCTCGGCCAGGCCTTCGGCTGTTTCGCCCGCCCGCACCCTATAGACAACGAGGTCCTCGGACTGGAAGACAAGAGGTCGCACATCAGGGATATCCTCTTGAGTCTCAAAAAAGCCGGACAGGCTCGCACATGCCGACAGTAAAAGACCACACCCGACAAAGAACAAAACACGGAGGCTAGCTCTGACAAACGCCGCCTTTACCCAGTTCATGAGCATTCTCCTCGAACCCCATAACGCAATAAACAGTAATCCCTTTTTTCCTGCCTTTTAGCGGAGCCATGCCCCTTTCCTCCACCCTTAGAGCTTTCTTATTTTGAACCGCATCATAGGTTCTTTGAGTCACTAGAATCTCTCCGCCCTTGGCAATCGATGTCAGTCTGGCGGCCACGTTGACATTGTCTCCGATAACCGTGTACTCCATTCTTCTGGACGAGCCTAGGTTCCCCGCAACCACTTCTCCTGAATTCATTCCGATGCCTACTCCCAGTTTGAAGTATGCCTTACCCCTCTGCTCATTCAGCGCGGCAACACTCCTCTGAATTTCCAAAGCAGCTTTCACGGCGGCTTCCGCATGTTTTGGTTCCGCCAAGGGAGCCCCGAAAACAGCCATAGCTTCGTCCCCGAGAAATTTATTGAGGTGGCCCCCATGTTTAATAACCGCATCCGTCACCCTGGTCAGGTAATTGTTGAGAAGATCCAGAACGGCCTCAGGATCTTTGTTTTCAGAAATACTCGTGAATCCTCTGATGTCCGCAAAAAGGACGGTTGCCTGCACCTTGGAGCCCTTCATCCATTCATCGTTCGGATTCGCAAGGATCATGTTTACAATTTCAGGCGTAACATAGCGACCAAAAGAATCCTTGATCTTTTCATTAAGTTCCAGGTCTTCCGCCATCCTGTTAAACGCATAGGCTAGGTCTCCCAGCTCATCATTGCGAAAAGTCTTTACGCGGTAATTGAATCTTCCCATGCCGAGGGCATTGGCCGACTCGCGAAGCTGTCTAATCGGCCCTGAGAAATACATGCTCAACCCAAGGCTTAAAAGGATACCGAGGGCAGTCATGAGCAAGGTCAGAACCAGGATGAAAAATTTTGCTTCCCCAAGGTTCTCGGCAATTTTTTTCCGGGAAATAGCCAGGTGAACCCCGCCGACTTTAAGTTTTTGATAGAATACGGGCATTTCGAAATAAAGGAGATCTTCGTCCCCGTACCGTATCATACCGGCGCTTACCTCACTTCCAACATCAATCAACTTGACCTCCTTGGGACGATGATAGGGTTTCCCCACCATTTCCATGCGATTGTGGGCTTTGATGATGCCTTTGCGATCCGTGATAAGAGCAAACACAACCTGCTCGTTTTCTGCAATGTTCTTGACAAGCTGAAACATGGCGAGATCTTCATCGCCAAGGATTTTGTCAGGAGCGCTGTTTGCCGCAGTCCGGATCAGACTTACTCCTAGGTCCTTAAGATGTTTGGTGAATTGGTCTTTTTGCCGGCCTAGTATGGTGACACTGATTGTGAAAATGACTACGCAGACGAGAAGGGTGGACATCACGGCCAGTTTGAGAAAAATAGGTATTCTCACCTTCCGGCTTCTTCTTTCCTCTTTTCGGCGATCTGTGCCGTTTCTCTTTTCCGGACCTACAAAAGGCTCCAGGCTCTTTCTCCTGTCCTCACCTCCGCGCCTCTCCCTCCCGCTTCTTCTTTCCAGCGGATAGGTGGAAAGGGACCGATCGGTGCCCTCCGGTCCGCTCTTTTCTGTTTTCGGCGGGTCAAGGAGGTTGGAGTTCATAAATTCGGGGCGTCTTCTCAATTCAGTGTGCCGCACAGGCCAAGCTTTGGATAAGTCCTGTCAGTTTTCAGATCTTGCTTCCCATTGCGGCGAAGCCTTTAAGTTCAATTATTCTATATTGTATTTTATTAAACCAAAGCTGTCAATCTCGTTGACGCTTGCTTTCTATAATTCGCCCTTTTTGGGCACCGCTACATTTGACATCCCTGATTTTGTGGCGTATCTGAAAAATTGTCGCACAGGAGGCCGGGCTGAATGCTTTTATCCCGGAAATCACCTATC
>JAFGDM010000076.1 GCA_016932115.1 Deltaproteobacteria bacterium
ATCGTTTAGTGGGTTAACTGTCAAGCAAAAAATCATAATGTTACTTTGCCAAAATCAGAAGCAGGACTTTTGAGGCACGGAACTAGTGCCTTTACTGCAGCATGATACGCTTCTCCCTGGTTCAGGGCGCGGCCTTCCAAACAGGCATCAAAAACAAAGGGATCGTTTGGAATCGTTCCGATCGTCTCAATGCCCTTGGTTGCGAGTTCTTCCTTCAGTCTTTGAGCTACTTTTTCCGAAGGTATCTTGTTTAAAACCGCAGCGAATTTCTTCTTCATGCCGGCGGCTAGATCTCGTATCTTTTCAGCCACGTTCACGGACTCAAAGGAGGGTTCAACTACCAGGATGATTTTATCAACGGCCTCGTCGATCCCTCTCCCGAAATGCTCTACACCTGCTTCCATGTCGATGAAGGCTATACAATTTTCTTTCAGATGGACCTTTTTCAAAAATTCGCGGCTCAGCACTCCCATTGGACAGGCGCATCCTTCAAAGGATTGAAGGACCTTACCGACGCTGACCAGAACGAGTCCATTTTCGCTCTGGATATAAGGAGAAGGGATTTCTTCAACGGTGATGTCCGGTCGCTCAAAAATGCCGGGAGCCTGCATTTTGTTCTTCAGAGCTGCCTTTCCTCCCACGAGTTCCATGAGCGGCACGGGGGGGTTTTTGAAACCAAGCATCCTGTAGAGCCCAGAGTTGGACTCATCGGAGTCGACAATCAGAACGGGGAATCCTCTTTCTTGTGCTGCCTTTGCCAAGAGAGTCACGAGCGTGCTCTTCCCACTTCCTCCCTTTCCACAAACCGATATTTTCATTGGCGAACGTCCCTCCATGCCTGATGTTTGAAGTTTTTCCAAAAAACCGAAAATACTACAATCTTCGTAACAATCTTTCCGCTAAAAGTTACTGCATCTCAGTGACGGTTATAGCCTCGTGTTCGCAAACCTCGATGCAACTTTTACAGCCGAGAAATTCGTCTGCGTTAATAGGCAGCTATTTTTCACCTTGAAGTTCCTAGCCCTCCACAGGACAAATCTCGCCACATCCCATGCATTGTTCAGCGTCCACTTCCGGTTTATAAGCCATAAGCTCTCCCCCCTGTACCTTGGCAACGAATCCAAACCCAGTGGGCTTCAATTTCAACCGGTAGCTCTAGCCCCAAATTAAGCTATCTTAAGGGGGTGGGCAGAACGATAAGAGAAGGATTTTAAAATAAAAGGGCGCAAGGAGATAGCTCCCTGAGGGCATTCATGCGCACATCTCCTGCAGCCGACGCAGAGCACAGGATTAACCCTCGCAACGTTATTAACGGTGATGGCGCCGGCCGGGCAGGCTTTTTCACATATGCCGCAGCCGAGGCATTTCTTCGTTTCTACGACTGCGATACAAGAAGTTCCCCTTTTTCTTTGTTCTACCTTCGAGATGTGCAACTTGAATCGATCGAGACGTGTCTCGAGTGTCTTAACCCTTGCTTTAAGGAAGGGCAATTCTTCCCTTAAACTCACAGGATTTCTCTTGACCTTGCTCTTCATCAACTCCTTCTTCGATCCGTGCTGAGGTGAAAGAGACCGTTATTGTCCTATATTCCTCCATAGTCCACAGATGGAAAAAGCCTCCCGTCCGTGTGGGGCAGAAACATGGCCGCCACATACTCATCCATGAAAGGCTGGTAATTGGACAGCTCGATGTTGGTGGTATTTTTAGCAATCTGAGCGGCCCGTTCCATGGTATGAGACGATAGCAGACACATGCGGGCACCCATGAGAGAGCTGTTGCCGATAAACTGAATCTTCGATCGATCGATGTCCGGCAAAAGCCCGATGCCGATCGCCTTGGGGATATCCAAATAGCTGCCGAAACCTCCGGCAACATAAAAGGTTTCTATTTCCCCGAATTTCAAACCGACAAAGTCCATGAGTGATTTGATCGCCGCAAAGACCGCACCTTTGGATCGAATCAGGTGGCTGATGTCGGACTGAGAGATTACGATTTCTTCTCCGTTTTCCGTTTCGTTGCCGGGGACCAGAACATAATTAAGCACTCCGTCTTTTTCAATGACTCTTTTGTTGTCGGGAGATGGGTGAAGTTTGCCCTCCCCGTCGATTATGCGATGGCGGGCAAACTCATAGAGGCAATCGATCA
Source organism: Deltaproteobacteria bacterium (assembly GCA_016932115.1). Classification (GTDB taxonomy): domain Bacteria; phylum Desulfobacterota; class DSM-4660; order Desulfatiglandales; family HGW-15; genus JAFGDM01. The sequence continues at coordinate 2,146 of JAFGDM010000076.1, forward strand.
AACCTGAACCGCAAACACCCCTAGGTTTTGCCCTCCCGATAGCTCGATACTGCACCCGGCCTTCGGAGATAACCACCTTTTCGATAGCTCCTCTCGTGGCCCGCATACCGTGTTTGATCCCTCCGCCTTCAAAAGCCGGACCTGCAGAGGCCGAGCAGCAGACCATCCATTCGTTGTTGCCGACAGCGATTTCTCCATTGGTGCCCACATCAATGAGAACCCTGGTTTCGGGCCTGTCGGCGATTCCGCAGGCAAGAATTCCTGCTACGATGTCGCCTCCCACATAGCTGGCGATTCCGGGAACGATTTCAAGAATGCCCTCCGGATGAATGCCGATGCCGATCTCCGCGGCACGGACCTGGGGATAAACATTCACCGTCGGCACATATGGGTCAACGCGAATAGAGCAGGGGATCAAGGATAGGAGCAGATGGCTCATGGTGGTATTCCCTGCGGCGACAATACTGGTGATTTCTCGTGGATCGATTCCTTTATCCTCTGTGAGTGTTTTGATGAGCTGGTTGATATTCTTAACGACGGCCTGATGCAAGGGATTTAGGCCTTCGTCCCGGCCGCAGGCATAAATCATCCTGGAGATCACATCTTCACCGAAGCGGGCCTGGAGGTTATGGCTTCCTGCGACGCCGAGAACATCCCCTGATTTCAGATTAACGAGTTGGGCCACAACGGTTGTAGTTCCTACATCGACCGCAAGGCCGTAATTTCTGTCGCTGGTATTACCGGCCTCTATCTGAAGGATCCGCCTGATGCCGTTGTGCCTGGCGAGTGTAACCGTTGCCTTCCACTCATTTTTCCTCAATTTTAAAGCCAGTCCCTGAAGGCAGCGCAAGGAGATCTCAAATCCGGGGTATTGCGTTTTCTTTCTCAATTCCCTGATGATTCGGTCCATGTCACTGACATTGTCCTCCGGGGAAGGCTGTTTGAGTTCCATGTATATTTTTTGGGTCAGAGGCTCATAGAGCGTCATGGGGTCCGCAGGGACCCGATGAAGGGCGATCTTCTCCGGTGAGCTGTAATCGACAGGATTGTGATCCAAAAGAATTTGCGCTTCCTCCAGCCGGGATTCAGGCGGAATCAGAATTTCCAGGTCGGAAACCACTTTTGTCTGGCAGGCAAGAACATAACCTTGCAGAATTTCCTCTTTTGACAGGAGGCTGATGGAATGCTTATCCGCCCGGATTTTGCCGTTGGTCACCTTGACCCGGCATCTTCCGCAAACCCCTTTTCCGCCACATAGGGTGTTGATATAGACCCCCGCCTTTTCCGCTGCCTTCATCAGGGTCGTTCCGGCTTCGACATCAGCGGTTTTTTCGTCCGGTAGAAAATTGATTCGATAAGAGGACATAGTGTTTTGTTACCCCCGTTGGTATTCTAAAAAAAGCAAAAGAAGTGCCAGGGCAGAAATCCAGACCGTAAACCCCCATTTATCAGCCAAATATCAAGAGGGAAAAGGATTAACTCTTTGCTGAATGTAAACTGGTCTTGCGGTTACGCAATAGTAGAGGCATTCTTTATTGCGTTTCCGCAGAGACCCGGTTACTAAGCATTTCGTGGAGGCTACGGGTAGTTCCAATTTGTATCGAGTTCACAACTTTATGAAATTCGAACAGGCCCCTGTGCGGCGATTTACTCTTTTTCCATTCCCTGTAAAGTTTGATCTCATTATTGGCTTCTCGGTCTTACCCATCCTGACTTCAGCAAAAAAAAGGCAAGAGCAAAAAAGAGATACAACATCATGAAGCCGAGGTGAGCGATGTCGAAAAAGCGTGTTAACCCCGGAGAAAAAACGACATCAGGAAGGTTCTTCAGGACCCTAAGTATGCCTGTGGCGACAATCCCGATCAAGAGGGTCAACCGTATATAGGCGGAAACGGTAAGGCTGAAGGTTTTTCCCCCTGAGAGGATATGGTTGAGAGCAGCATAGGCGAAAAATGCCAGTAGGAAGATCGCTCCCAGATAGTGAATATAATGGGTAGCATAGTAATCGGCAGTCCAGGCGAGTCCCGGTATATCGGATATGTAGTAACGCTTGAAGATAGGCATCTGCCCGAACCCGGTGAAGGCCATGACGATAAAGGCGACTGTGAATAAGCGGCCCATGACTCTGCTGTTTTTGGATTTCACGTTTTGTCTTCCTCCGAGTCGAGGAGGTTCTTGGTCGATGAGTAGAAGCGGAGAATCGCGGCGGCAATGCCGGCAAAAGGAGCGACCACCATGGCTTTTGCCAACGTATCTGCGTGTGCCATGGAATCTGCAACCGGATCCATATGAGGTTTCCCCGGTCCTCTTTCAATGGATTTCGCAAGGTCTTCAAAAGGAACGGGTGAGACATAGATGGTGTTCGTGCCTCCGTTGTCTTTCTCACCGTAAATATACCCGCCGATTTTCTTAGCAATGGCGTGGGCCTCTTCAATGACGGCGCTTCTCGGGCCGATCTTCTGCACCTGTTCAGGGCACACCTCGATGCAGGCCGGCAATTTTCCTTCCTCAATTCGGTTGTAGCACCGATCGCACTTGTACATCACGCCGTTGCCTGCAATGGAAGGAAGGATTTTAAGGTAAAGGCCCACGCCGGTTTGTCTTTGGGGGATATGCCAGGGACAAACGTCATAGCACTTGGAACCGCCTATACAGAGATCTGCATCAATCCGTGTTATTCCATTCTTCATTTTCCTTGCAGCGCCCCATGGGCAGAGATCGGCACAAGGAGGATTCTGGCAGTGCATGCAACGGCGGGGGAAAGTCAGGGTTTTCTTTTTTCCATCGACTACAACGGCGACCTCCTCGATGTACAGCCAATTGTAAGGCGTCAAGCGATTACGAACATCCCGTCTTTCAGACCAGTCGAAAACCTTGACGTTTTTAGGATACATTTTGGGGAAGGGTTTCTTGGGTTCAGGATATTTTGCCTTGTTAACATCCCGGCAAGCATCTACGCAGGCTTCGCATCCGATGCATTTCCTGATATCGATAAGTGTAGCCAGCTCTTCACCGGAAACTCCGCGGGCAGTGGATGGTAAGGGGATAGAGGATGCTGCCGCGGCCCCCGCAAGTGCCAGTCCTCCTTTAATGAATGTTCTTCTCGATAGGTCTTTTTTCATGTCCTTTGCCTTGCCGGTCCTTCGCAACAAATCAAAATATAGAAACCCGTAACAATTTAGCTGTTTGAAAAATCGCAAGCATCAGGCATGGGGGTCTCTCTTAAAACTCAAAAACGAAGAGTATTCGGGGCGGAGCATTAGAACACCGGGGGTAGCAAAGGCGGGCGGCGAGGCTTCACGGGAACTTCGAGGATCGA
>JAFGDM010000077.1 GCA_016932115.1 Deltaproteobacteria bacterium
GAAGTGGTGGAGCCGGAAAACACCGGGATCAACACGGCCTGTTGTGGCGGGCCGGTTGAATACGCCTACCGGGATTTAAGCAGTTCGATCTCGTTTATCCGAGGCGGGGAGCTTTCTCGCTTTTGCCGTGACGTGCTGGTCACCTGCCCCATTTGCATGATCAACCTTATGAAGCACGAAAAAGAGCTCGGCATCCGCGTCTGGGACATGGGCGAAATCATGAACCTGGCTTATGGTCGTAGAATCGGGCGAACCGATCAGGCTGATTTACCCGGCGGCCGCGAATAAGCGGGCTTTTCTGACGACAGTGTGATTCTGCTTTATGGCATTTTCCACAGGCGGGAGGGCGGTAAGAAAAACGCAGAAAAGGAGTAGAGTAATGGCAAAAGAAAAAGAACTCCTGTTGAAAAAGATCCACGATGCGGTGGTGATATTCGACGAGGAGAAAACAAGCGATCTCTGTCGTAAAGCACTTGAAGCCGGCATTGACCCCTATGACGCCATCATGAAAGGTCTGGCCGCAGGCATGGACACGGTAGGCGACCTCTATGAAAAAAAGGACTACTTTGTTCCTGAGCTGCTCCTTTGCTCAGACGCGATGTACGCGGGGCTCGACATCCTCCGGCCCCACGTTAAAATGGGTGAGCACCAAGCCACAGGCAAAATTGTCATCGGGGTGGTGGAAGGAGACATCCACGACATTGGAAAGGCCTTGGTCAAAACCATGTTCGAGGCAGCCGGCTGGGAAATTTACGATTTGGGTAAGGACGTCAAGCTCGGCCTTTTCGTTGAGGCACTTCAGCGCACCGGCGCCGATGTGGTAGCTCTTTCGGCCCTGATGACGACCAGCATGATGGCCATGCCGAAAGCTATCGAAATGCTGAAAGCCCAAAAACCGGAAGTCGTAATCCTTGTTGGCGGGGCGCCGTTGAGCGAGGACATTGCCCGCCAATACGGCGCGGACGGTTATGCTGAAGATGCAGTCTCCGCGGTTACTGTGGCCGAGCGGCTGTTTAGAAAGGTCGCGTAAATCCTTCGGCTCCGCACTTCATTAAAAAGGCGTGACAGATTCGGTGACGATATGCATTTCAAGAAAGACCGATTGACCTCCACGGAAAGAATAGACGCTTTGTTCACATACAAAAAGCCGGATCGAGTGCCTCTGGGCGCCATGAGCACAGGGTTCAACACACGGAACGCCGGGCACACGGTGGCAGATGCCTACCAGGATCCGGAAAAAAGCTTTTCTGATATGCAATGGACCTCCGAGCAATACGGCTGGGACCCGATTCCTCAGTATGCAGGCCATACGGTGCTCGGTGCCTGGGATTTCGGCGGTAAGGTTCGAATGCCTCAAGGAGAGTTCGAAGGAGCTTTGGTGGTGAGCGAATACCCGGTGCAGGATGAGGACGACGTAGCCGGACTTCAACTCCCGGATCCGAAAACCGCCGGTAGAATCCCGCTGGCCATGCAGTTTTCCAGCCTCCAGGCTAAAAATGGCCTGCCGGTCTACTATTTCTCCCGTAGCCCGTTTACAATGGCCGCCAACATCTCCGGCATTGACCGGTTTCTTCGTTGGACCATGAGAAAACCGGACCTATGCGAAAAGCTTTTGAAACTTTCTTTAGACCATATCATCAATACACTGACCTTTTGGGTGGAAACCTTCGGCGCCGAGCGAATCTTCGCCTGGATGAGCAGCCCGAGCGAGTCAAATCAGCTCGTTTCCCCCCACACGGTGAAACGATTTGCGATACCCTATCATGAAGCCTATCAACGGCGGCTCCGTGAACTGGGCATCCGCCGTTTCGGTTTGCACATCTGTGGAGAACAAAACTTGAATCTGCCTCTGCTGGCCGAGTCCTCTCTTTGGGCGCATCCCAGCGTGCTCAGCTTCGGGCATGAGGTGGACCTGGAAGTGGCGGCATTTCACTTTCCGAAAGACATTCTTTACGGCAACATCGAGCCCGCAGTGATCCAAACCGGTACGCCGGAACAAGTCTATGAACTGTGCCGAACCGCCGTCACAAAAGGGAAAAAAGCCCCCGGCGGGTTTATACTCGGACCGGGTTGTGGTCTTCCGGTCAATGCACCTCCGGTAAACGTCTACGCCATGACCAAGGCAGTGAACGACTTCGGTTTTTATGAATAAAACCTATGCACAAATTTATCGTGTGTGACGACCATGTTTTCAATGCCAAACCAATCCGCTGATCTCTAAAAAGATATCATGCACATCGGAATGCAGCAACCTACGGAAAAGACAAAATGAAAACAATGACTTCTAAAGAGCGTACAGACGCAATTCTTGCCGAGCAGCCGGTGGATCGCGTTCCTCATTTCCCGTTCGTTCTCGGCTTTTGCGCAAGAAATCTGGGCCAGCCCATTGCGACTATTTATAGTAATGCAGAAAAAAGCTATGACGCCCAGATGAAAACCTTCGAACAGTACGGAATCGACTGGGGGCCGATTTATGGTTATGCCTCATATGGTACATGGGAATTCGGGGGAGAGATTGAGATGCCGTCCGGAATTTACCAGCAGGCGCCGGCCCATAAGATGTTCCCGGTTCACTCCGAAACCGACATTGACGCCCTTGCGCTGCCTGACGTTGAGACAGCCGGTTGTCTTCCCATCGCCATGGGATTTTCCAGGCTTCAGGAAAAGCACGGCACCCCGATTTCTGTGGTGTTGGGTGGTAATTTTACCATTGCCGGCAATATTTGCGCGGTGGAAAAACTGTGCCGCTGGATGCTGAAAAATCCCAACAACGCCCATCGCATTCTTCGTTTGGCCACCGACCACATAATTGAGATTGTCGGACGTTGGGTTGATGAGTTCGGCGCACAGAATGTCATCCCCCAGTTCTGGGAACCCTTGTCAACGAATCGAATCATCTCTGCGCGCCAGTTCGAGCAGTTCGTTTTGCCCTACCTGGTCGAGACGGGTGAGAAGATCCTAGCCATGGGTGTGCGACATACCCTATATCATATTTGCGGCGACCAGAATGCGAATCTTCATTACTGGGCGGAGGTTCCAATGGGAGATCCGGGCTTGTGCAGCTTCGGAGAAGAAATCGACATTGAAAGAGCTGTTGATGCTCTCGGTGCCAAGGCGATTATCATCGGTAACGTCGATCCATCCCTCCTGCTGACCGGGCACCC
>JAFGDM010000078.1 GCA_016932115.1 Deltaproteobacteria bacterium
ATCGACAGCCGCCTGAAAGCGTGGAGAACAAATTTATCCCGTCAAGAGACCTTGACAAGGGGTGTTCACTTGAAATAGAGGAAATTCTGGGCGAGAGCTTTTTTGACAACCTGATGGAGGAGAAGTCATAGCGAGAGGCAAAGGCCATTTTGCGAGGCGGAACCTGAAAGCCGAACCATGGGCCTTAAGACTATCGGGGTGTTTGGGTGGCTCAATTCGATAGATCTCAAAGGAGGAAGCATGAAACTGACTGATGCGTTGCCGCTGGAAACCTGGAAGGAACTCGAAGATGAAATCTTTGCCCGCTCCGGCCTGGAAGCCAGCGTGTTTGACATCAACGGGATCCGGATCACAGATAACCGGCACCGCCTCAACCCGCTCTGCACGCTCATCAAGGCCGACGACCGCGGCCAGAGCTTTATCTGCGCCGTAGCTCATATGAACCTTGCCAACAAGGCCCGCAAAGCCAAAAAAGTTGTGATCGACGAGTGCGATGCGGGCTTGTCCAAGGTAGTCGCACCGATCTTTTACAAAGAAGAGTTTCTCGGCGCGGCCGGCGGCTGCGGCCTGTTGCTGGAAGACGGAGAGGTGGACGCTTTCATGCTCAACAAGACTCTCGATCTGCCTGAAGAAAAGACCGAGGCCCTTTCCAAGAGCATCGGCAGGATAAGTAAAACTCGGATGGAAGAACTAGCCGATTTTATCACCGACTGGCTTGTAACACACATCCCGGTCCCCGGATTTCCCCGCCGATAGGGTTTTTCTTTGAGACGCAGCCCAATAAGGTTGGCATGGGAATCCTGCAATTCAAGATTTTTCGGGAATCACTCCAGCCGGGCAAACAATTTGTCCGTCACGAGTTCGGCCGATTTGCCGGGGGTGTTTATCATCACGACAAACCGGTGAATTAGGCCGCTTCGGTTTTCTGTGTATCCGGCTCTGGTGCTGACGTCCCGGAGGGTACCTGTTTTGTAGTATCGGAGACCTTGATTGCGCAGGAGAAACCGGTGTGGTGAGAAAACCTCAAGAACCCTTAGCATGTCCCTCGCGCTGATTTGATTATCACGGGAAATTCCAGATCCTTCGCTTATACGGATTTTTGTGAGGCCGAGAATGTCTCGGGCATAAGCCCGGGCGGTTCGAACCCCTTTTTCCATCGTGCCGGGAGTACCGAAAGCTTTGACACCTGAGGTAATAAGGATCTGGTTGGTGGCAAAATTGTTGGAATGGTCCAGCAGCTTCGCAATGATGTCGCGCAGTGTGAAGATGGAGTGATGGCGGTATACCAGCCGGTCTGTGGCGGGCTGCACCGTTCCGAGGCGCACTTCTCCGTTGACCTCCACACCTGCCTGCCTCAGAAAGTACTGAAAGAGGCCGCCCGCATATAGAGTTACAAGGTTTTCATCATGGGAAAGCACAATGCGACCCCGGTTCAAACCTGAGCGACGGACCCGCTCAAGAGCAATGGGTAATAAGGGGGTCTCCGGTTCAGCACTGACAAAAACATTATTTTTCTTCTTGAAAAAAACCGTGTTGAAGTTGACGCAGAGTGCGCCGTTAGGCGCATCATAGGGTCTGCTGGAGGATGAAACCCCTGGGATCTCCAGAGACTGAGCAAAATAGGAGTCATCAAGCACAATATCCTTTACCCTCCCCGATATTGTTGCAAGCCTTGAGGCTATCTCTCCCACCGTCTCGGATATGAGCAAAGGATCGCCGTAGCCTTTAATGATTAGGTTACTCCCCTTGTCCAAGTAAAAATCGGTGGCAAAACGGTAATCAAAACCGAGGTGGTGAATGGCCACCAGTGAAGTGAAAATTTTTAGAATTGATGCCGGGACAAGGGGCCGTTCGGCATTTTTTTCCAGCAGCACTCTGCCGGTGGAATCGGCCACCATAACGGCGTCTTTCGGCCCGATGAAAGCTTCCAACTCCTTTAGCGATCTGCCTAGCACCCCTCCGGCAATGTTTCCGCCGACAAATCCTGCACCCGATCGGGTACCTTCAATCTTTTCTTTCTCTACTTCTGTAGCCAGGCCCACTTCGACTGCGTGAGCCTTGCACACCCGCTGACTTATATAAAACCGGCCCGAGGTGCTTGATACAAAGCCTTGGATAGGCAAAGAAACAACAATGAAAAAGATAACTTTAGTGAAAAATTTCACAGTGAGATCCTATTCAGTTCCAAACTATAAGTTGCCTGTCACCACATAAAATTTTACCGCTCTAAAAATGCTACGTCAAATCCGAATGCCAAGACGGCAAAGCGTTTATAAAAGTGCACAATAAGTGGGTACCAATTGTCCAAGATGTGGTAAAGTAATTCACATATCCGATGGCAAAGGTGTTCACAGGATTGTATTTCAAGTCCTTTTATGTGATCTAAAACTTTGAAATTACTTAAATAATATTGCATGATTGATACAGCACGGTCTTTGCAATTGTTGACGATCATGCCTTAACCTGTTTTCTTCAACCTCTTACAAGGGCGACAAAAAAAGCATGGAAAAGCCGGTAACCAAAAACATAGGCTTGGTTTCAAAGGGTTTCCCATTCAGGCAAGCCGGACGACCATCTTTTTTTGGGTCTTGAGCGAACCATGTCCTCGGCACAAATTCTCATTTTCGATTCCCCCGAATCCGCCCATCGCTTAAAAGCGATCCTAGACACCCGCGATTGGGAAATCCACACGCCCCAAACCATCAAGGAAGCTTTGGAGCTTCTTAATACCTGCGACATCGATGTGGCACTCATCAACACAGAGTTGAAAGATACCGATGCATTTGCCGGTCTTGGTGAACTGATTCGGCAGTGTCCGGACTTAAGGGTGATGGTGGTAGCTGAGTATTCGTCCCTTGATCGGGCCGTCGAGGCATTGAGACGGGGCGCCCACGGTTACGTGATTAAACCCTTTGCACGAGATGCTTTGTCAAAAAGCATTGAAGACGCCGTGGCGCAAAAGAGGTTGATAGTCAGCGAGCGCAAAAGGGCCGAATCGGAGCTGATGGAATTTAAGGATGAGCTTGACCGCTTGGTGCTTAAAAAAAGTTCTCACCTTATTGAGGTCAACGCGAAACTGCGAGAGGACCTGGAATCGCTTATAACCGAAGGAGGCACCTTGCGTGCTCTCTTCGAAACATCCCAAGAGCCTATTTTTCTAAAAGATTTGAACCTTAAGTATATGATGGTCAATCCGGCCATGGAACGTCTTCTCGAAACTAGTGAGCAAAATTGCGTGGGGAAAACCGACGGGGAACTTTTCGGGGAGGAAATCGGAAACTCGATCAGAAAATATGACACCCGTGTTCTCCAAGGTGAAATCATTGAAAAAGAGCAAATCATTTTTATCAAAGGAGTCCCCACTACCCTACATTTCATGAAGGTCCCTTTGCGAGAAGGCTCTGGAGAGATAACAGGTCTCTGGGGAACAGTGCGTGATGTGACTGAGACAAAACGTGTGGAACAGTGGACTCATACAACCCAGCGGATGGAATCGGTCGCCACATTGGCAGCAGGAATCGCTCACAACTTCAACAATCTGCTAACAGGCATTCTTGGGACCGTGTCCTTGCTGCTAATGGATATAAACCCTGACGACGCAAAATACCGGAAACTAAAGAAAGTGGAAGAGTATGTCCGCAATGGGGTAGACCTTACCCGCCAGCTTCTAGGCTTTGCTAGAGGGGGTAAATACGAGGTGAAAATCCTTGATTTGAATGAGATTGCGGAGAAAACCACAGCCGTTTTTGCACAGTCACAAAAGCTGATTACGATTCACAAGAAAATGGAACCTAACCTATATCTTATCAAAGGGGACCAGAACCAGATCGAGCAGGTCTTGCTGAATCTCTACCTTAACGCAGGGCATGCAATGCCCGGAGGGGGAGATCTTTACATCGATACAGAGAATGTTTTCCTTGATGAGGCTTACGTTCGACATTACACGGTTAAACCCGGACGGTATGTTCAGGTGAGAGTAAGGGATACGGGTTTAGGTATGAAACCTGAGACAATGGAACGTATTTTTGAGCCCTTTTTTACCACAAAGGAGGTAGGGGAAGGAAAAGGATTGGGGCTCGCCGCTGTTTACGGCATTGTGAAAAACCACGGAGGCTTTATCCAGGCCTTGAGCGAGAAAGGCTTAGGCACAACATTTGAGATCCTTTTCCCCGCCCTGGAAGAAGAAAAAGAAAAGGGAAAAAACGCCCTACCCTAAAATCATTATATTATAAATATTGACATATAAATATAGTATAAAATAAAATACTTAATTATATTTGGATTTGATATGTGCCGATCTCGAAAACCCTCTACACTGCCGTGGATGAAAGGGATATGACCTTTGAAAAGAAGGGTAGACAAGGAGGAACAGAGAATCTCCAACGCTGGAATGGATTTGGATCCACGTAATCATTCGAGCATTGAGCGTAAACCTGTTGCTCCTCTATTATTTGAAAAAGCACGGATATGGGAATCTGCAGACTACAAAAGCGGGAACGGGGAAGCCTTGGCCGAACGGGCCAGCAAAATGCAAGCATTAGGGAACTTGGCCTGTGGCATCGCCCATGACTTTAACAATATCCTTACGCCTATCCTGCTCCGAACAGAAATGGCCATGGCCCAATTGGAACAAGACAGTCCCGTACAATACCACTTGGAACAAATCCTCACCTGCGGCCGGAGGGCAAGGGATCTTGTTCAACAAATCGCTACTTTCAGCCATCCAAAGGACGAAGACCGCGGCCCTTTGCAGCTCTCCCTTGTTGTAAAAGAGATCCTGAAGTTTTTGCGGTCTTCCATGCCCGCAACCGTCGAGATCCGGCAGGATATTCGGGGGAACGGCTTTGTTCTCGCCGATCTGAGTCAGATTCATATGCTCCTGATGGAGCTTTGTGTTTGGCCCGGACAACCCATATCCGGAAGAAAGGGTTTACTGCAAGTGGAGCTCAGTGACATTGAACTTAACATTAAAGAACCTGCACCTCTTTCTTCTTTACCCAAGGGCGGCTATGTGAAGCTCAGTGTGAAGCGGGAAATACAGGATTTCCCGAAGAAGACAAGGGAGAAAACGGAAGGAGATCCGGATCTGTGTTTGATCGGCAGGGTTGTCGAGTTGCATGGCGGTAAGCTTGTGGTGGACAAGAAAATAAGTGGAAACACCGACTTTCACGTCTTCTTTCCCAGGATGAAAAGCAAGGCACCCGCAAAAGGGACGGAAACCACATTGCTTTCCCGAGGATCGGAAAAGATCCTTCTTGTGGACGATGAGCAAGTCGTTGTGGAGGCTTTTAAACAGGTGCTCACCCATCTCGGGTACACAGTGGTTTCCACAACAAACAGTGCAGAAGCTTTAAAGATTTTTTGCAATGCACCGGACATGTTCGATGTCTTGATCACCGATCAGACCATGCCGGTCTTAACCGGCCTCGAACTGGCCGCCGAAGTGAGACGGATCCGCCCTGAAATCCCCATTATTTTATGTTCCGGGTTTGGCGAAATCATCCAAGGGGAAAACAATAAAAAGGCCGATTTAGGAACGCTTTTACGAAAACCATTCACAGCACATGACATTGCCCGTAGGGTCCGGGAGGTGCTAAACGGCAACGGGTGAAAGATTTATCTTCCAATTATTCCTGTGGACCTTCAGAAAATGATTTTGCCAAGGCCGGAGGGAGGAACCCGCCGGTTCCAATGGAGAAAAAAAGGATGCCGGATCTAGATTAAGTCCTCTATAAAAGCTTCGACCACTTTGTCAGCCACCCCCTCGTAATTTATCCTGTAGGTTCCTGATTTGATTTTTTCTCTCATAAGCGCGACTTTTTCGCTTCTCACATGAGCAAAAGATGCCAGGAATTCTCTTACGACCTTCATTTCTTTTGCAGACCGTGACATTTTCCGTCTCCTACCTGTCTCTTCACAGATCACGAACTTTTCTTTGTTTTTTATCGCCTGATAGTCCTTTCTAGAAACGATGTTTACCGCGCTTTTTATGGTGACGGCTTTGAGCTTACGGGTTAGAAAATTAGAATTCTCAATCGACAAGGAGTGGAGGGCTTCTCCTTGCTCATCGATGACCTTAAAAAGAAGGCCTTCGCTTTTGTCGGGAGAAACGGCAAGGTTTTTACTATAGATTTTCTGAGACCCGGTGAGCAAGTCCTTTCCCGCTTCGTTAACCGAACCTTCCCGGATGATTTTATCGAGCACTCTAGCAGCCACCTTTTCTGTGAACGCTTCGCGACCGGCATCACCCGATATATCGCTCCGATACCCTTGCCGGTCAAGCGATTCGGCAGTTGGGTACACCGCTTTACTTAGCCTGAGCCGGTCTCCGTAAACTTTCAAAACATTTTTCACTTGATAGGACGCAATAACCATTTGTTTACCTCGGCATATATATCGGCACAAAAGTTTAGGAACTTTAAAAAAAAGATTCCGAAACAATTTAGCTGTTTGAAAAATCGCAAGCATCAGGCATGGGGGTCTCTCTTAAAACTGAAAAACGAAGAGTATTCAAGGTGGAGCATGAAAATACCAGGGGTAGCAAAGGCGGGCGGCGAGGCTTTACGGGAACTTCGAGGATTGACCTCTTTCGGCGATACCCCGGATGACCTCCGCCCGCCTCACCCGTTGCCTGAAGCATAACATAGCGATGTGGCTTCTTCGTTTTGCAGTTTTAAGAGAGACCCCCATGCTCGGGGCCGCCGGCTTCAGCATTTCTTGCTAAAGGTTTCTCAGAAGCAGACCGATAAGATTTTAGCATGGTTATAACATCATGTTCGGAAAATTACCCATATTCGCCTAAGGATCAAACTTACCGAAACAGGCAATCACTTCCGACGTGTATCCGGGCCTCCTGCCCCGGACCGGGAAAAACCAAATCCTTCCGAACCAAAATTTTCGAGGGTTTGAGGGAATTGAGAAATTCAGGCTGAATGAATCATGAAACGCTTTTATTGAAACGACATGCTAAGAAGGACAGATGGAGAAACACATGGAACAAAAACTGAAGATTTTGGTCGTTGACGATGAAGAACCCATCCGGATGGTAATGAAGGAATTCCTTGAGCATGGCTCTCGCTACGAGGTTTTTACCGCCCACGATGGATTCCAGGCTCTTCAAATTATCGCGAGGGAAAGAATCGATTGCTGTTTTACAGACATTTCCATGCCCCTGATGGACGGCCTGGAGTTGACTGGAAAGATTCAAGCGCTCGATAATACGATTCCAGTGGTGGTGATGACAGGCTATCCTTCTACCGATACGGCAATTACGACGCTTAAGAACGGAGTTGTTGATTTCCTGGTCAAACCTTTGAAAATGGACCAAATTGAAGCAGTCATTAAAAGATCAATTCGGGAGAGGGAGCTTTTTGTTGAGAATCTCCTGCTCAAAGAGGAGTTGAAGGGAAAGGAAAAAATCATCAGATTGAATCGGGACCTCAACGAGAAGATTAAGGAGCTTAAAACGGTAAACATCATTCTGCAGAGGCTGGATCGCCCCGCAGGGGGCAGAGAGCTTTTTGAGACCTTGGTCAAACTTTGCGGAGAAGTCACTTCATGTGATGAGGCCCATCTGTATCTTTTAAATCAGAACACGGAAGATCCGGCGGCAATCTCTTCTTTTTACGGCCAGGCGGGGGTCGCAAGTCGGGAAAGCCCCTTTGATCAAAAAGAGATCCTTACCCAAATTGCAAAGGACGGCATTCCAATCCTTATGAAAGGGAAGGATGGGAGGGGAACCCTCATTGCAGCGCCTCTCAAGATCCGCTCCAGCATTTTCGGAGCCCTAGTTCTAAATACGATGAATGGTATGAAGGATCTAAAAGAAAGAGATTTATATTATGTTGATTTTCTCCTCGAAAAGGCTTCGACTTCCATTGAGAATTTTGCTCTTTATGAGAACCTGCACGAAAGTCTTTTTTCGACACTCTATGCTTTTGTGGAAACCCTTGAAGCCAGGGACGCTTACACAAAGCAACATTCCTCTCGCGTGACGGAGTACGCAGAAACCGTTGCCAGGTTTATGGGGTGTTCGGATGAAGAGCTTGAAACCCTTCATGTGGCGGGCTACCTTCACGATATCGGAAAAATCGGCATTCCGGACTGCATTTTACTGAAACCGGGAAGACTCACGGAAGATGAATTTGAGTTCATCAAAAAGCACCCCGTGATCGGCAGTAATATTGTAGGGCATTTCAGCATGTGGGCCAAGGAGAAGGAGGTGATCAAGCATCACCATGAAAGATGGGATGGCCATGGGTATCCCGACGGTTTGTGCAAAGAGGAGATTCCTTATTTAGCAAGGATTGTCTCAATTGCAGATTCCTATGATGCTCTTACCTCTGATCGATCATACCGGAAAAAAATGACGGGGGTGAAAGCTTTATCCATTATCAGAGAAAATGCCGGGGGACAATTCGATCCTGAAATCACAGCCGCATTTCTGCATCTTTTTGGCCTTGCCGGCACCGTCCAGGAAAAGACTCCCCATACTGAAGGGACATTCTGCGGGGAGGTCTTGACAGATTCCGCTCAAACGCGCTCATAGAAGATTTTCAGGGCGGGGAAAAAAACCATTCCCCGCAGGCAAGGTACGGAATCAAGACGGGCAGGGACAACCAGGATCGGTAGGATTACTATCGAGAATACCACGCACTTTTTTGGAAAGATCCGTGAGACCAAAAGGCTTCTGAATGAAATCGTTACACCCTTTCCTCAAAATTTCCATTGCTTCGCCTTCTACACTATAACCGCTCGACAGCAAGGCTTTCACATCTGGATCTATCATCTTGAGCTTCTCATAGAGCAATCCGCCCCCCATATCGGGCATCACCATATCCAGGATCGCCAAATCAATGCAGGTTTTGTTTTTAGAAAACAGCTCGATGGCCTCTTCACTGCTTTTTGTGGCAATCACGCGGTATCCTAGTTTTTCCAGCATCATTTGCGCCACCTTCAAAACACTTTCTTCATCATCCACTAGGAGAAGCGTTTCCGCTCCTCTGATCGGTTTGGCCGGGGCATGAGCCCTATAGCCTTCTCGGCTTTGAGAGAGTGGAAGATAAATAGAGAAGCAAGCGCCTGCTCCCTCCTTAGAGCTCGCATCAATATAACCGTTATGACACTTGACAATGCCGTATACGGACGCCAGACCCAGACCCGTGCCACGCCCCGGAGGCTTGGTTGTAAAAAAAGGATCGAAAATGCGGCTTATGGTTTTTTGGTCCATACCGCTTCCCGTATCCCTCACTTCGATCAATGCATAGTTGCCCGGCTCCATCTTGAAAGGTTTACCCCAAAGAGCCTGTTCCGTAACGTTCCGTGTAGTTACAAAGAGATTGCCTCCTTTGGGCATAGCATCGGCGGCGTTAATGAAAATATTCATGAGGACTTCTTCGATCTGCGCGCGGTCCGCCATGATGTGTATTAAATCCGGAGACAAGTCGAGGTGAATCATGATCTCCTTCTTGGTTAACCCTAAGGTTTGCGAGGTCTCCTCGGTTAGGCGGTTGATATCTACAGGTCGGAATTCATGTTTTCCCCCGCGGGCGTAACCCAGAAGCTGACGGGTGAGTTTAGATCCGCTTTCAATCAGCTTTTCTACGAGATTAAGCCGATCGGCATGCGGGTTTTTCGGCTCCATGTCGAGAAGCATCAGAGAAACATTGCCCTGAATGGCCATTAGGAGGTTGTTGAAGTTGTGTGCGATACCGCCGGCTAGTGTTCCGATAGCTTCCATTTTTTGTGCGTGCATGAGTTGAGCTTCCAGCTTTTTCTGGAGTGTCACGTCCTTAAAAAGATGGAGAAAGGCGGGAGCACTTTCCCAAATGACAGGCACTACATTCACCTCAAGCCAAATTTCTTCTCCCCTTTTGTTCATGAGCCGCAGGGTCGTGTTCTGCTCTGTTTTAGGAACTTTGTGTTCGTGGAACGCTTGAATGATAGAGATGTCTTCAGGGTGGAAGAGTTCCGTCAATCCCATTGCCGTGAGTTCCTCAGCGGAATATCCTGAAATCTCCAAAGCCTTTGGATTTGGGAACTTGATGACGTCGTCCTGCTCGATGAATATCCCTTCGCTTGCATTATCCACCAAGAGACGGTACCTCTCTTCGGATTTCCTCAGCGCTTCCTCGGCCTGCCGACGTTCCGTGATATCATGTACAATGACAGTGGCACCACATGGCATGCCGTTTTCGTATTTGTATCGTGTGTAAAGAACAACCCAGAACTCTCTTTCGTTTTTCCCTTTGATCCTGTATTCCACGGCTTCGGGGACTTTTTCGCCTGCAAAAACTTTGCTCAATCTTTCGATAAACCGTTCGCGACTTTCTTCTGATAAGATGTCCAGGGGGCTCAGGGATAGCAATTCTTCTCTCGTGTAGCCCGTGTATTCACACATGACTTCATTGACGGTGATGAATTTACGCCTTAGAAAATCGACTTCAAAAATGCCTGCCGGAGCATGTCTGACAAGATGACGAAATTTGTTTTCACTTTCTTCGAGAGCTATGTCGTTCTTTTTCTTTTCGCTGATATCCCGCACGACGCCACAAAACCCTGTGGGGTTGCCTTCCGGGTTTCTCATGAGAGATGCTGATATGGAGAAGAAACATGTTCCGCCGTCTTTCCGGATGATTTCATAATCAGTCGCCTCTGCGGAACGACCTGTCAGGTAAACCTGGTTGAAGATGCGGTACATTCTCTCCGCCGTTTCCGGCTTGGTGTACTGCCTATTGCTCATGCCCAGGAGTTCTTCTCTTGAATACCCGGTTATTCTGCACAGAGAATCATTGCAAAAAGTCATGTTTCCTGCAATATCCACCTCAAAATAGCCTTCATCAATGTTCTGCAGGATGTTTCGATAGTTTTCCTTCTTCTCTTCGATGGCTCGATCTATCTCTTGCATATGAGAAATGTCGGTGAGGCAAACGATGATATTGCTCCTTTTCGGGAGAAAAGTGATTTTGATGAGCACATGTTTGACCTCTCCTGTTCGACAGATGAGTTGGCCCTCACAGGATCGAACGGTTTGGCACAAATTCGGGGTCTCCGGCAGGAAAGTGGGACAACGTTCTGCGGCATTCACAAAATAATCCCACAGGATTTTCCCCCTTAGCTCTTCTTGGGAATATCCTGTAAGTTCTATTGCCTCATCGTTCATCATTGCTATTTCTGAGGCCCGTTCCAAAACGATGATGGCTGCCCCCACGTGATCAAAGAGGCTGCGATAGATGCCTTCGGTTTCTGAGAAATCATGCATAGTGAGCGCTTCGGTCAAAGCTGTTTGATAAAAGATTAAGCCTTAAAGATCATTGCTTTTCGTCACCCGGCCTTCCGGCCTGAGAACCGCCGTTGAAACTTAGGCTCCGGCGGGATTTCAGCATATTGAAAAAATACACAAGCATGAGGCATGGGGCTATCAGGCTTGAATTTCACAAAGCTTGAATCTCGCATGACTGGACAATTTTGCAAGTATCATGCCGCAATTGTGTTTTTCCTTCATTTACATAGTGGTCTTAAAATGGTACCACTTGCATTCCCTTTTAGAACGCTGCCGAACCCGCACCACCCCCTGTTCAGCTTTGGGCGACAGGTGCCCCGGAGCTCGTCCGTGTAAGGGCTACAGGGAGTCAATCCTCGAAGTCCATGTGAAATCTCGACGGCCGCCTTCGTTACCCCCCCGGTATTTTTATGCTCTCCCCCCTATTCTTTTCGTTTTGCAATATTGAAAGAGACCCCGGCGCCTGATGCTTACGTTTTTTCAAAAACTTGAAACGGTAGCACGAAGTTTTAACAACGATAAAAACAAGAATGTCAAAAAGCTGACGTTTCTTGATGAAAATCCGGTCACCTGCGCCGGCTCAGATGCTTCTCGGCCTGCAGTGTTGACAGCCTCATCTGCGGTGGGCCATAATGCATCACTTCAGGTGATGGTTGATTTTAGGATCTCCAATAGAAATCCGGGCTCACCCCCAGTGGTGCCGGGTTCAAAGCCGTAATTCACGGCACAGAAAAAACTCTTCATCTGGAGGATGATTTTACATTTTATTTTGCTGTTTATAAGAGGGGTAACCTTTAAAATGTCTCAGAATCGGAAGGGCGGAGTATGGCAAGCATCCTGGTGATTGATGACGATCGTGAGCATTTGAGTGCCGTCGCAGATATCTTGACAAAGACCGGTTATGAGGTGAAAGCCACAGACGATGGAGAAACGGGGCTCAAGGAGATTGAAGAGAATGATTATGATCTCATTCTTACGGATCTGATGATGCCGAAGGTAGACGGCCTCGACATCCTAAGACAGGCGATCGCAGTTTCTCCGAAGAGCAAATGTATCATTCTAACAGGTTACGGTACGATCAGGGGGTCTGTGGAAGCCATGAAGAAGGGGGCTTTCGACTATATCACCAAGCCTATGACTTCTAACGAACTGCTTCCGACTGTCGAAAAAGCCTTACAGTTCAAACACCTCGAAGAAGAAAACCTGAGACTTAAAAGAGAGCTTAGGAAGAGGTACCGGGAGAGCTACATCATCGGGACTAGCGAAGGGATGAAGAGACTCTACCACTTTATAGAGAAGGTGGCGGACACCGATTGTACGGTCCTCATCACCGGAGGGAGCGGCACAGGCAAGGAACTCATTGCCCGTGCCATTCATTATGACAGCCATCGCAGGGATAAACCGATGGTGACCATCAATTGCGGCGCTATCCCCACGGAACTTCTCGAAAGTGAGCTCTTCGGCCATGAAAAAGGAGCTTTCACAGGCGCTCACAAAAGAAGGATCGGACGCTTTGAGATGGCTGACGGAGGCACAATTTTTCTGGATGAAGTGGGAGAAATGAGTCCTGCTCTCCAGGTCAAGTTGCTGCGAGTTCTCCAGGAACAAACTTTCGAAAGGGTCGGCGGAACCCATACCATCCACGTAGATGTTAGAATCATCGCTGCAACCAATAAGAACCTTTCCCAGGCTATAAATAATGAAAAATTTCGGGAAGATCTCTACTACCGCTTGAACGTGATTCCGATAAAAGTGCCGTCCCTGAAGCAAAGAAAGGAGGATATTCCCCTGCTAATTACTTTTTTTCTAAACAAGTTTCAAAGGGGAAAAGAAAAGAGGGACCTTGGTTTTTCTCCGCAAGCCTTAGAGGCCTTGTTGGAATACGACTGGCCCGGGAATGTAAGGGAACTTGAGAATTTTATAAAGCGAATGATCATTCTCTGCGACAACGACGTGATCGAGCTTTCAGACCTCCCCGAACACCTCCAATATCGTTCTTCGACAATCCGTGAACCCGATGTAGAAACGCCCGAACAGGGAAGAACCTTGAATGACGCTGTGCGGGACTATGAGAAAAGGCTGATCCTGGAAGCGTTGGAGAAAAGCCGGGGGGTCAAGGCCAAGGCCGCAAAACTACTGAACATAAAAAGAACAACCCTCATAGAGAAAATGAAAAAGCAGAATCTCACCGGTAATGTTTCGGGGTAGATTCCGTAGTACCGGGCATTTTTCACCTAACGAAGAGGGACAGGAAATAAGCTTCTCGATTCATATGTCAAATTTATGACGATACCCATGCAGACTCTTCTCTTCATCCTTATCTTTCCACCACTCAGTGATGATCGCCGACTTCATAGGTAAGAGACCATGATAAGAGACAGCAGACGAAACATCCCCCACAGATTAAGATAAAAAATCAAGATCCTTATAAATAGCGTCCCCCCTTGCCGTGTGCCTTGGGCCATGAACCTCTTTTTTGCCATTTGCGCCACAGTGATTCAATCCGTTCTGAACAGCCCTAACTTTTTTCATCCTGATCGTTCGCTGAAATAGAGTACTCTTCTGTCTGGCACAGGAATTGCTATTTGAGAACACATGAAGTTGATCCGGACAACAGGGCAGAATAAAAAAAACGGCAAAGTCTTCGAAAGAGAGTCGGGACCTCGTGTCATAGCTGTGACGAGCGGGAAAGGAGGAGTGGGCAAAACCAATGTGGTCGTTAATCTCGCGATTGCGTGCCAGCGGATGGGAATGAGGGTTTTAGTCTTGGATGGAGACCTAGGGCTGGCAAATCTCGACATTGTCCTAGGGATCAATCCCATCCACACCATCGCTGAGACCATCCGAGGAGAAATGGAACTCTCAAAGGTGATAGTCCGAGGACCTGAAGGTGTGGCCCTAATCCCGGCTTCTCTAGGAGTTCAAGAACTCACCCATCTCAGTGAGGGACAAAAACTCAACCTCATAAATGAATTCGATACGCTCAATGAACAGTTCGATCTTCTACTCGTCGACACCGGGGCGGGAATTTCCTCCAATGTGATCTTCTTCAATCTTGCGGCTAACGAACGGCTCATTGTGGTTTCTCCGGATCCTTCCTCAATCACGGGTGCTTATGCGCTTATGAAGGTGCTTTTCCTTCATCATGGGATCAAGGAATTCCTTCTTCTCTCAAACATGGTAAGAGACAAGAACGAAGGGAAGATGGTCTACGAAAATCTCAGCCGGGTGCTGGCAACCATGATGGGAGGAGTCAGCATCGAATACACCGGTTGCGTTCCCTGGGATAGGCTGCTTCAAAAAGGAGTGGGCCGAAGAAAGCCTGTCGTATACTGTTATCCGGCAAGCCCTTCCGGCCGCGCGTTCACAGCTCTTGCGGAGTTTCTCCTGAGTCGCAGGGATGAAAAACTCATGGACGGCAACATCAAATTCTTTCTGAAAAGATTTATGAACGGGGCAGGGCATGAAAGCAGAACTCATTAAATCCCGGCAAGACCCGTATCCGCCGGAAGAACCCCTAAACAACAAAATGAGAGAGGAACAAATGCTCCAGCATGCGCCTCTCATCCATTATATAGCCAATCGATTGGCGAAAAAACTGCCGCCATTGGTGTCAAAAGAAGAATTGGTAAGCGCCGGGGTCATAGGTTTGATGGATGCAGCCGACAAGTTCGATACGAGTCTGAGCATTAACTTCAAGACCTATGCGGAGCATCGCATTCGGGGTGCCATGCTCGACGAGCTCAGGAAAACGGACTGGTTTCCGAGATCATTGAGAAAAAATATTCGGCGAGTGGAAAAGGCGGTTCTGGCGCTTGAGAAGCGGCTTGGAAGAAAACCTGAAGATCAAGAGATCGCTGAGGAATTAGGCCTAGACCTTGAAGAATATTTCAGAATCATCCATCGGAATGCAAGTGTTGGGTTTCTCAATATCGATGAACTCATTAGCGATGGGGACCTCAAGCATGTTTGCCGAGACTCTGAAACTCATTCATTCCCGGATGACCTCAAGGTTGAGGAGATGAAAAAGGTTGTGGCCGATGCCCTCAAGGGCCTTCCAGACATTGAGCAAAAGGTTCTATCTCTTTACTACTATGACGAACTGACCCTCAAGGAGATCGGAGAGATTCTCCATCTTAGTGAGTCAAGGATCTCACAGGTGCGCAGCAAGGGGATTTTGCGATTGAAAAAAAAACTTCAATGTTATCATGAGAGCTGAAACACCGGCTTTGTAATTCCATTATCTCTTATCGTTTTGATAAACTCGTGCCCCCCCGGAGTCCTCCCGACAAAAAGGTAAAACGCTACGATGCTTTGAAATGCAAAATGTCCGATCCGAATCGACTGGAACCTGTGCAAATAAGAGTTATTATAAGTCTACACGACCTTGACCATAGCCATAGATCGGATAGGAAGGAATCATCACATTGGGTTTTATCCTTTTTATCTCCACTTTCACAGCTCTTTACGGCACGATCCATTTCTACGCTTTTATGAAAGCGAAAAAGGCTTTCTCCGTGGGGCCAGTCCCCGGTTTACTGCTCGTTTTTTTTATGCTTGTGATGGTTTTTTCACCCATTATCGTTCGTCTTTCAGAAAGCTCGGGATATGATCAGTTTGCAAAAGCAACGGCCCACATCGGATATTCATGGATGGGGTTCCTCTTTCTCTTCGTGTGCGCTTGCCTTTTTATTGACGCTTTCGCTCTCGTAGTTCACCTTGTACGCATTGTCTTCAATAAAAACCTCTCCGCTCTTGTTATATCCAGCCGCCCGGCTTTTGTCGCAGCTCTCAGCGTTGCGGTACTTACAGGCGCCTATGGTTTTTTTGAAGCCCTCGAAATCAAAACGGAGCACATTACGATTGCTACGCCCAAATTTCCTCCTATGCGGCGGCCCTTGCGAATCGTCCAGATCTCCGATGTGCATCTCGGTGTTATCGTCCGTGAATTTAGGCTTGGGAAAATTCTATCGAAAGTCAAAGCCGCTTCCCCGGATCTTCTCGTTTCAACAGGAGACCTGGTGGACGGGCAGACCGACAACATGACAGGAGCCATGGAAATGCTCCGTGAGATCCAGCCTCAGTATGGAAAATTTGCTGTTATGGGCAACCATGAATTCTACGCAGGGGCAGACCTATCGATGAATTTTATGACCGACGCCGGTTTCACCGTGCTTCGAGGGGAAGGAAGAGTAATTGGAAACCTTATTAATGTTGCCGGCTTGGACGATCCGGCAGGTAGCGGGTCCGGCCTTTCAAATAAAGATCATGAAAGAGGCCTCCTCTTTAAGCTTCAGCAAGACAAATTCACGGTGCTCCTCAAACATCGGCCCGTTGTGGAAAAGGATGCTTTGGGGCTCTTCGATCTTCAGCTTTCAGGTCATGCCCACAAAGGCCAAATTTTCCCTTTCACCATTCTTGTGAGGCTCTTCTTCCCAATGATTTCAGGTCTTTACGACCTTCCCTCAGG
Organism: Deltaproteobacteria bacterium; assembly: GCA_016932115.1. Classification (GTDB taxonomy): domain Bacteria; phylum Desulfobacterota; class DSM-4660; order Desulfatiglandales; family HGW-15; genus JAFGDM01. The sequence goes on from JAFGDM010000078.1 coordinate 16,752, forward strand.
ATCCTTTCTTTACGTAAACCGAGGAAGCGGCACATGGGGACCTCCGATTCGTGTTATGTGTTCCCCTGAGGTGACTGTTATCGATATTGTGCCCAAGAGAACACATTCGGCATTGTCACGGTAGATGGACTTTTTACGAAACCGTCAATCTTTTCTTTGACCGAGTGGCTTATCTCTGCTATGAATGCTATAAAATGGCTCCGATCGGAGTGGTTGTAAGACGTTCATATTCCAGACAGGAGGTGTTTCAAGCCATGACTGAGTCCCCTTTGAAAGGCAAGACCGTCCTCGTAGTGGATGATGAGCTTGACGTCCTTGACACTGTTGCTGAAGAACTGGACATGTGCATGGTCGACAAGGCCCAGGATTACAACACAGCGTTGCAGTATCTGGCAAGTTACACCTACGATATTGTCATTTTGGATATCATGGGAGTAAACGGTTTTGAACTGCTCCAGAACTCCGTGGATCGCGGATTCCCTACCGTCATGCTCACTGCACACGCCTTGACCCAGGATGCGCTAAAAAAGTCTATTAAGCTGGGAGCTGTTTCCTTTCTGCCTAAGGACAAAATGTCGGAGCTTCGATCCTTTCTGGAGGATGTCGTTCTAGGCGAAGGCAAACCGGTATGGTTGAAGTTCTTCGAAAAACTCGGGGCTTACTTTAACAAACACTTCGGCCCGGACTGGGTTGAAAAAGACGAGTTTTTCAAGGAGTTTCAGGAAGAAGTTCTCAAGCAGAAGTGACATTCCCCAAGTGAATCCTAAAAAAGTCCATGGGAAAGGGACTATTCGTTTTTGCCCTAAATGCGAATGCTTGCCCCGTGGTCCTTCCGTTGAATTGCATATACATTCTTAGTCTTTTGTGGTAGATTTTTTTTGCTTTTTTCTTCGGATAAAGAGTGTTGGCCATGACTCACGACTATCACCTAGCCAGAGAAAAAATGGTCAAAAATCAACTCCTTCCTCGCGGGATTTCCGATCCGAAGGTTCTGGAAATTATGTCGCAGATCCACAGGCACCTGTTCGTAGAAGAAGCCCTCATAAGTGAGGCGTACAATGACCATCCCCTGCCCATCGGGAATAAACAGACCATTTCTCAACCCTATATCGTGGCCCTTATGACTGAGGCTCTGGAACTGAAAGGAACAGAGAAGGTTCTGGAGATCGGAACCGGAAGCGGGTATCAGACGGCTATCCTTGCAAATCTCTCAAAGGCCGTCTATACAGTGGAGCGGATCGAACCTCTTTTGGTGAAAAGCAGACAGCTCCTCGGGAAACTGGGCTATGCCAATATTTACTTCAAACTTTCTGATGGAACCATCGGATGGAAGGAGTTTGCTCCCTACGACGCCATCATGGTTACTGCGGGTGCGCCTACCATACCCCAACCCCTGCTCGATCAACTGGCCGACCACGGTAAGATGGTTATTCCTATTGGAGACCGTTCCAGTCAGGACTTAATCCTGGTGAAGAAAAATCAAGGCAGATTCCTGGAAAAAAATCTCGGTGGGTGCAGGTTTGTAGATCTTATCGGAAATCACGGGTGGAAGGACTGAAAGAGCTTTGCGTCCGCACAAAAACCTTTATCTCAAGCAAATCCAGTCGCTTTCCCTCCCCCTCTCCTGTCTGAAAGGCATAGGCCCAAAAAGGACTGCCCAATTCAACCGCAAGGGCATTCACACAATCCTCGATCTGCTTTTCTTCACACCTCTACGCTACCAGGACCGAACCACCATACTCCCCATAAAAGAATGTAGAGAAGGGGTTCATTCTCTTGTTCAAGGTAGAGTCGTCATGGGTGGAGAAGAGCAGCTTTCCCTCGGCACGACAAGAGTGTTTAAAATCCTGGTGCGGGATATTTCAGGAGGGCTTGAACTTCTTTGGTTTCATTACCGGAAACCCCATCTCATGCGATACATATCCCCCGGCACGGAACTCTTCGCATACGGCTCCGTGAGAATGAATCGCGGACGCCCACAGATCATCCAACCGGAGGTGTGGACTCGGGACGATAAAAATATAGACCTTGCTTTCTACCCTGTTTACTCATCCCTTTACGGGGTATCACCCACACTGCTGCGCGCCGCGATTAAGACAGCCCTGGAGGAATACCTGGAGCGCATTTCCGATCCTCTGCCTTCAAATATCACGGAGGGGCTTGGTCTGCCTCGTCTTACCGAAGCCTTGAATTATGTGCACTTCCCTCCATTGGAATCCTCGTTAGCCGATCTCAATCAACGCCGGACTTTGTACCACCGAAGACTTCTCTTTGACCGCATCTTCCTGGTGATGCTTGCCATTGCGTCCAGAAGAAAAAGCGCTCAGAAACAAAAAGGCTTAACGTGGACATGCCCTTTGAAATTGACGGAGGACCTTTCAAGGTTCTTTCCCTTTACGCTTACCCTAGATCAGGAAAAAGCCTTCCGAGACATCATTCATGATCTGGCGTCCGGAAAACCGATGAACCGCCTCCTTCTTGGGGATGTGGGATGCGGCAAGACAGCAGTGGCCGCCTTGGCCGCATACGCGGGAATCACAAACAATGCCCTGATAGCGGTGATGGCGCCCACTCAGGTCCTTGCAGGCCAGCACGTGAATTATTTCAGCTCTTTACCCAAGGAAATGGGTTTCCGGCCTCTGCTCCTGACAGGCGCCCTCAAAAAGGCTCAAAAGCAAGGTGTTTATGACAAAATACGGAGCGGGTCCTGCAATCTTGTAATTGGAACCCAATCCCTTATCCAACATGATCTTCGCCTGCCCGGTCTCGGCCTTGTCGTTATTGACGAGCAGCAACGTTTCGGTGTAAGGGAACGAGCGCTCATCGACCGGAAAGGTAAAAATCCGCATCAACTGGTTATGACCGCCACGCCCATTCCTAGGACCCTGGCCATGACCCTATATGGAGATTTGGACATATCCATTATCAACGGATACCCTGAGGGCCGCAAAAAGGTGGTCACACGCATGGTCAGGGAAACAGAAAAAAGAAAAGTCCTGGATTTCCTACGAACGCGTCTTGCTATGGGCCAGCAAGCCTTCGTTATCTGCCCGGTCATCGAGGAATCCGAAGACAGGGATCTCAAAAGCGCCTTGGAAACGGCTGTAAAGTTAAAGAAAATTCTTTCCCCACTTTTTGCCGTGGGATTGATGCACGGCCGTATGCCCGCAAGTGAGAAAGATGCCGTGATGAACGATTTTCGCCGCGGCAAAATCCATGTGCTTGTCGGGACAACTGTGGTGGAAGTTGGCGTCCACGTCCCGGCTGCTACGGTAATGATCATCGAACATCCCGAGCGTTTCGGCCTGGCCCAACTTCATCAGCTTAGAGGAAGGGTGGGCAGAGGCTCGGAGAGAGGAGTCTGTCTGCTCATTATTCCGAAAGATCTGTCGGAAAAATCCCTCTCCAGGCTACGAATCATGACGGAGACACAAAACGGCTTTGAAATCGCGCAAAAAGATCTCGAGGAGCGAGGTCACGGCGAATTTATCGGCATGAGGCAAGCCGGTCTTGGAGATCTGGATCTCTCTGAAATGATCAAGGAGCACGATCTGGTTCTTCGGGCGAAGGAAATGGCCGATGCATTGCTGGATTCTGACCCGGAACTCGCCGACCCTAGCCATCTGGATCTAAAAAACTTTGTAGAGTCCATACTCACAAAACCCATAGATCTTTAATCCTGACCCACTTTTTTTACCATTTTTATTATTTGACTCATTGGCGCCTTTGCTTTATAAAAAAGGTTTTGATGTCTTCAGGACAAGTCGGGGTACAGAGGGCACAATGGAAACCTCATTTGCAAGTTGAAATGAACCAAATCCCGCTTGAGAAAATGCACAAACCTTTTACGGGTTCGGTGGTTTTTTTCTTGGGTCGTCATTTATGGATCGTTCCACGAAACCTCGCTTTACAATATTCTTTCCATGATCGAGAGGAGCGGCAATGAAGCAGGAATTCAGAAGAATGGAGCGACTGCCTCCTTATATGTTCAAGGTGGTCGACAAACTCAAGATCGACCTCAGGCACCAAGGGGTGGACATCATTGATCTGGGTATGGGGAACCCGGATATCCCAACGCCCAAACATATCGTGGACAAACTGATCGAAGCGGCGCAAAAACCTCAAAACTACCGTTATTCGGCTTCGGCCGGCATCAACAAGCTAAGGCTTGCAATTTCCGACTGGTACAAGAGGCGGTGGAATGTGGATATCGATCCCGATGAAGAAGCCATCGCCACCATCGGAGCTAAGGAGGGACTCTCTCATTTCGTGCTTGCTACGGTAAGCCCGGGTGATGTGGTCTTTTCCCCGAATCCGACCTATCCCATTCATCCTTACTCGGTCATTATCGCCGGCGGAGATTTGCGCAGCATTCCCATTGCGCCGGACAGGGATTTCTTCGAAGACCTGCTCACCGCCACAAAGCAGACCTGGCCTGCTCCCAAAATGCTGATCATCTCCTTTCCTCACAACCCCACCACAGCGGTTGTGGACAGGGTTTTCTTTGAGAAGATCGTGGAATTCTGCCGTGACCACAACATGATCGTGATCCATGATTTTGCTTATGCAGACCTTGTTTTTGACGGATATACCCCGACCAGTTTTCTCCAGATCCCGGGAGCGAAAGAAATCGGAGTGGAGTTCTTCACCCTTTCAAAAAGCTATTCCATGCCGGGGTGGCGCGTCGGTTTCTGCGTAGGCAACCCGCAACTTATATCCGCTCTAAGAAGGATTAAGAGTTACCTGGACTACGGCATGTTTCAGCCCATTCAAATCGCTGCTATCATTGCCCTCAACGGCCCTTCCGATTGCGTGCAAGAGATCATCGATATCTATCGAGAACGCCGCGATGCCCTGGTTGAAGGGTTGAACCGTGCAGGTTGGCCTATTGATAAACCGAGAGGCACGATGTTCGTATGGGCAAAGATCCCGGAACCCTACCTTAAAATGGGGTCCATAGAATTTGCTAAGATGCTTATGATAAAAGCCAAGGTAGCTGTATCCCCGGGCATCGGCTTCGGCCAGTACGGAGATGACCATGTCCGCTTTGCCCTAATAGAAAATCCTCATCGCATAGGGCAGGCGATTCGAGGAATAAAACAGATCCTATAGGTGCACGGCTCAAGGCGCAAGGAAAGACCGATCGCCGAAGAAGAACATTTTTCGCCCTGCACTCCTGCTCGCTTGGTGGACATATGTTGGAAAAGTCATTTCTTCCTCTTTAAGGAAAATTTATGGATCAAGTGAACGTCGGCGTTATAGGCTTTGGAACCGTGGGCTCAGGCACTGTGGAAATCCTGTTAAAAAACCGTGACATCATCTCCGATCGGGTCGGTTCCGAAATCATCGTCAAGAAAATTGCTGATTTGGATATTGTAAGAGACAGGGGTATCGCTCTTGCTTCCGACGTTCTTACAACGGACCCTTCGGAGATCATCCGGGATCCAAGTATTGACATTGTAGTGGAACTCATCGGAGGTCTCACCGCTGCCAAGGATTTCATTCTGAAAGCCATGCAAGCTGGAAAACATGTGGTCACGGCAAACAAGGCATTGCTTGCGGAATGCGGCGAGGAGATTTATAGCGCCGCCGGAAAGTACGGGGTAAGCCTTGCTTATGAGGCTAGCGTCGGTGGAGGGATCCCGGTTATTCGTGCCCTGAGAGAAGGTCTCTCAGCAAATCGCATCCACACGATCATGGGCATCCTCAACGGAACTTCCAATTACATTCTTACGGAGATGTCCAAAAACGCGCTTCCATATAAGAAGGCGGTTGAAGAGGCAATCCGGTTTGGGTACGCAGAAGATCCTCCTACCCTTGACGTTAACGGAACGGATGCGGCACATAAACTGGCTATTCTGGTCTCCATACTCTTCGGCGTGCCTGTCCCATTCCGAAGTATTTACCGGGAAGGAATTGAGTGCCTGACCCCCGATGATATCCGCTTTGCCTCTGAGTTTGGATATTGCATTAAGCTACTCGCTATTTTCAGAAATTTGGGTGATGCAATTGAGGCGAGAGTGCATCCGGCCATGGTGCCTCTTGACCACATTATGGCCAATGTGAATGGCGTTTACAACGCCATCTATCTTGAAGGCGATTTTGTGGGGCCGAATCTCTATTATGGTTACGGCGCAGGCAAGAAGCCTACAGGGAGCTCCGTCGTTGCAGATCTCATGCATCTGTCAAGACAAATTCGATGTGGGGTTTCAACCCTCATCCCTCCCCTTGGTTATTCCCGCCCAGGCCTCATGAACATCGCTGTTCAACCGATCGAAGAACTTCAAACCTCCTATTACTTTAGGTTTTCCGCTAAAGACACCCCCGGTGTACTCTCAAAGATCTCCGGTATCCTTGGGGAAAACGGCATCAGTATTTACTCGGTAATCCAGAAGGGAAGAGACATGGTAGGCTCTGTTCCTGTGGTTATGTTGACCCACGAAGCCAAGGAAAGCAGCGTGATAAAAGCTCTGGCACATATGAAGCATCTCGAAGTGCTCACGGATAAAACCATAACCATCAGGGTGGAGGGAAGCAAATAAGAAATCCCAATTAAAAATTTAAACTGCCCAAGAAATAACTGATATGACCAGGACAAAATACATAGTCCTCATCGGCGACGGCATGGCTGACTATCCTCTGGATCAGCTAGGCGGAAGAACTCCTTTGGAGGCGGCACCGACGCCTCAAATGGACCGTATCGCCGCCTGTCGGATCGGCCTTGTCAGGACGATTCCTCCAGGCATGGAACCTGGAAGCGACGTGGCCAATCTCTCTCTTCTCGGATACGACCCCCTTGTTTATCACACCCGCCGTGCTCCCTTTGAAGCAGCCAGCATGGGTGTTAAATTGGCCTCAGACGATGTCGCTTTTCGTATGAACCTGGTCACCTTGGAACACCGATCCGATCATGAAATCATCATGATAAGCCATAGTTCCGGTGACATCTCCGCTCAAGAGGCAGCCCAAATCGTTCAGCACCTCAAAGACCATCTAAGATACCCCGGGATCGCTTTACACAGAGGCGTGGGCTACCGTCATCTTCTGGTTTGGGAAAAAGGCCCGGAGAAGGTCCTCACAATTCCCCCTCATGATGTGCTGGGCCGCAACATGGCTCCCTATCTGAACGATTGCGATCAAAATCCTATTCCGGAGTTGATACGGATCTCCTGGCCCCTTCTTGGTAATCACCCGGTCAATCAGCGCCGTAGGGAAAGCGGTTTTCGGGAAGCAAACTCCATTTGGCTCTGGGGCCAGGGTAAAGCACCAAGGATCCCACAGTTTATTGAGAAATACAGTCTTTCGGGAAGAGTGATTTCCGCAGTTGATCTCATTAGAGGCATTGGGATTTACGCCGGTTTCAAACCTATCTATGTCGAAGGGGCCACAGGGTACCTGGATACCAACTACCGAGGAAAGGCGGAAGCCGCCGTTGAAGGGCTCAAAGACACCGACTTTCTTTTTCTGCACGTGGAGGCTCCTGATGAGGCCGGCCATGCCGGAAGCTGGGAGGAAAAAATTGAAGCCATACACCGCTTTGACCAAAAAGTCGTGGGTACAGTTCTTGACGGTCTAAAGCAGTTTGAAGACTACCGCGTCATGGTTGCAAGCGACCATTTGACGCCAATCGTCAAAAGGACGCACACTGCGGATCTGACACCTTTCGCCTGGGCCTCAAAACAAGAACTGGAGAACAACCCGAAGGGTCCGCCATTTACGGAAGCCTCAGCTTTTAAAAGCGGCTTAATCGTCGACCCGGGTTACAAACTGATGGACCATTTCATTCTTGGTGCACTAAAAGGGTCCCTGTCTTGACACAAGGACCCCCTTTCAATAGATTGTTTATCGTCGGTTTTCGTTTGCGAACGGTGAGAAAGACAGCTAAGGCTCTGGATTAAAACCGCACAAAAGAAGCTTGAACAAGGAGACGCTGAAATGAATATTTTGTTTTTCGGTCCCAACGGAAGCGGGAAAGGCACGCAGGGTGCGATGGTCAAAGAGAAATTCAATATTCCTCATATTGAAACAGGGGTTATTTTCAGAGACAACATTTCTAGAGGCACGACGCTCGGCAAGGAAGCAAAGGGATACATCGACCGTGGGGAGCTTGTCCCGGACAGGATTACCATCCCCATGATCCTCGACCGTCTCAAAGAAGATGATTGCACAAAGGGGTGGCTTCTTGACGGCTTTCCAAGAAACCTCACCCAAGCCGAGGCCCTGGACAAGGCCCTTAAGCAGGAAGGGATCGGGTTAGATATCGTCATCGAAATCGTTCTGGACAGACAGATTGCCAAAAACCGCATCATGGGCAGACGTCTCTGTGTGAATGATAACAATCACCCCAACAACATTTACATCGAAGCCATCAGGCCCAACGGAGACAAGTGCCGGGTTTGCGGGGGTGACCTCAAGACCCGTTCGGATGACCAGGACGAAGGGGCAATCGATAAGAGACATAATATTTATTACGATGACAAGACCGGGACCGTGGCTGCCATCAACTATTTTAAGAATGTGTCAGGCAGGAGCAACGGCTTCCCGAGGATAATCGAACTGGACGGGAAACCGGGAGTCAAAGAGGTCGCTGCCGACCTTCAGGCAAGGCTTACCTAAAAAGGCTTACCTAAAATGGATCATGACTCCTGGATAAAAAACCATTTTGAATCTTACAGCAAGTCTCACGGCTTCATATTTACTCCCAAGGAGGAAATCCAAAATCGACTCTCCAGGCTGAGAGAGCAAATGAACAGGAAAGGTATTGAGTCACTGCTTGTGGCACAAAAGATGGACTTCTTCTACCTATCAGGCACTACTCAAGACGGCCTTCTTTTTTTGCCTCTCGAAGGGGATCCTCTTGTTCTGGTTAAAAGGGAAATTGGGCGGGCTAGGGTAGAATCCCCTCTTCCAGTGGTCAGAAGCCTGCCCTTCCTCAGCCGTCTTCCAGAACTCATCCGGGAACACTCAGACAAGATTCCGGAAATTATGGGCCTGGAAATGGACGTGCTCCCCGTCAAAAACTATTTCCGCTTGATCTCTCTTTTTCCGGAAATTCGATTCGTGGATGCGTCTGAAATCATCAAGCGCGTGCGCGCTGTTAAATCACCCTTTGAAATCACACTGATGCGGAAAGCAGGGCAAATCGGACAACAGGTTTATGGCCGGGGAAGAGAGTTCCTCAAAGAAGGCATGACGGAGATCGCATTTGCGGGTCTCCTCGAGTCGGAAGCCAAATCCTTCGGTCATGAAGGGCTTCTTCGGGTCCGTTCCTATAACTACGAAGCCTACACATGGCACGTCCTAAGCGGGGTCACCGGCGGTATCGTAAGTCAATCCGATTCGCCAATGGGGGGTTTAGGCCTTTCCCCCGCCTTTCCTGTCGGCGCAAGCGAAAAGGTCATGAAAGCCCATGAGCCGATCCTCGTTGATTTCGGTATCTGCTACCATGGGTATCAGGTGGACGAAACCCGCATGTTTTCCATCGGCAAGCTCCCGAAAAAATTCACGGACGCTTATAAAGCCTGTAAGGAAATTCACGACGCCGTGCTTGCTGAAAGTCGCCCCGGCGTTGATTGCGAGCAAATTTTTTTGAGCACCATCAAGCTTGCGGAAAACCTGGGTTACAGCGAAAACTTTCTTGGTCCGCCCGGCCTTCAGACACATTTCATCGCCCACGGAATCGGCCTCGAACTCAATGAATTTCCTTTCTTGGCCCGGGGCCAGGCATATCCTCTCGAACAAGGTATGACCTTTGCCCTGGAACCAAAAATCGTCTTCCCGGGCGAGGGCTCGGTGGGTCTTGAAAACACCGTGGTCGTAGCCGGACAAGGGTGTGAAATTCTCACGCCCTTGGAGCAGGAAATCTTTGAAGTGTAATATCCAACCCGTCTTAGCAAATGTTTTTTCGGAGGTAAAACATGCGGTTAATTACGATTGCGTTGCTTTGCGCCGCTGCATTGGCTTACCTGATCATCAGAAGGAAAAAACCCGATACGCCACCCCGGGACACATACGTTTGTAAAATCTGTAACGAAAGGGAGTGCATCTGTCACAAGGAAGAGAAAACACCATGACCCATCCAAATCCTGTCATCTCTTTTAAGCGCTACGAAAGCTCGCCGGATTCTCTAAGGGAATTGATCCGACTTTGCGGCGGCTTTGACCGTTTGAGGCCTTCATACCGGGCCTTTATAAAGCCCAATCTTGTGGCCTTCGATGATCGTTATCCTATGCCTCTCTATGGCGTTTTTTCGACCACACGATTGGTCCATGATATGGTTTTCCTTCTGAAGGAGTTCGGAATTAACCATATCTCCATAGGAGAAGGTTCTTTTCGAGGCAAGGATTTCGCCGTTTCCACCATGGGAATATTCAAAGCTCTCGGCTATCCTAGGCTGGAAAAGCGTTACGGCGTCAAGCTCGTGGATTTGTTGGAGGGACCTTTTCAGGCCGTAGACTTCGGAGAATTCAGACTCGAGGTCGCTCAGCCGATCTTGGAAACTGACTTCCTGATCAACATGCCCGTCCTCAAAACGCACAATCAAGCCGTTCTTTCCCTGGGATTCAAAAACCTTAAGGGATGCCTTTCTGTAAAATCGCGTAAATTTTGTCACGGTCGCAGCGGTTCACTTCACCACCACCTTTCTCTCCTTGTCGAGAAAATAACACCGGCCCTTACGATTCTTGACGGGATTTACGGCCTTGAAAAAGGTCCCTTCTATCTTGGACGAGCCGTGGCAATGCAGGCGATGGCCGCTTCCAAGGACCCCCTAGCCCTGGATTTAGCCGGTGCAGCGCTTGCCGGAATAGACCCTGCCAACGTACCTCACATCCGAGAATATGCGCACCGGCACAGACGTTCCCTTGATTTGAACCGTTATGTCACGCAGGGAACACCCCTTCAGGAACTTCAGCAAACCCTCAAGTGGGACAACCACTGGAATGAGCAAAACACCGGTCCCAAAGCCTGGGAGAAATTGGGGATTCGAGGGGTTTTTCTTCCCAAATACGATGAAACCGTTTGTACAGGCTGCTCCGGGCTCTACGGCACCATCTTGACCATGATCATGGCCTCCTATACAGCCCCTCTAAATGACATCGAGATTCTCACCGGAAAAAGGATGAAGCCTTCAGGAAAGGCCAACAAGACAATGCTTCTCGGAAACTGCATGATCAAAGAAAACCGGAAAGACCCTGCAGTCAAAGACACCGTCATCGTAAAAGGCTGCCCTCCTTCCCTCCGATCGGTCCTCGACGGTTTGGAGCGCTGCGGCATCCATATTCGTGAAGATATCTATGCCGCCTTTCGCCAAACCCTGGTTGATCGCTATAAGGGCAAGGAAGGCTTTGATGAAAGCTTCTACTACATCGGGGCGTCTTCTTAGCCCAAAGCACTAAAATGTTCTCTTTTTTTATATCTTGCTTTTTGTCGAAAAGCTTTCGATAATACCGCCATCAAAGACTATGGCGGCTTGCTTAATTCGCCAAAGGATAAGGAAAAGGGCAAGAGAAAATCTTTATGGAATCATCAAAGGGAGGAGTGCTATGAAAAGTCTGGGAATGAAGTGGGTGATAGGCACATTATTTTTGACAATGCTCCTGGGAGGTACGGCAATGGGCAAAGATGTAGGAGGAATTGGGGTCATTGTCGTTGATGTGCAGGGGGATTTCACACACTACAAAAACGGATCCCTGGCTGTGGTAGGAACGGATGCGGCCTATGTCAAAATGGTGGATGAAACCACCAAAAAATTAAAGGCGGCAAATTATCCCATCTATGCAACACAGGACTGGCATCCCGCGGACCATGCCTCTTTCTTCACCAACCATCAAGGCAAGAAACCGTATGACATGATCAAGCTCCACGGCAAGGATCAGGTCTTGTGGCCGCCACATTGTGTTCAGAATACCGCCGGAGCCGAGATTTTACTGGACAGGGCCATCTTCACAGCCGTTGTACAAAAGGGGACGGACACAAAGTACGACAGTTATTCCGGGTTTCAGGATGACGGCGGCAAAAAAACAGTTATGGACGAAACCCTGAAGAAAGACGGTATCACCAAACTTATTGTTTATGGAATCGCCACCGACTACTGCGTCCATGCCACTGCAGTGGACGGAGCGGCTGCAGGATACAAGGTGATTATGATAAACAGCTTAAGCCGTGGCGTGGCGCCGGATACCTCCAAGAAGGCCATTGAGGATATGGAAGCAAAGGGCGTTCTTGTGCTCGAAGATCTCGATATGGAAAAAGTCCTGGCATTTTAGCTCCTTGAAAAGGCCGGGCAAGCAGAACAGGGCGGCGCGGCATAGCGGACCGTCGGCCGGACTGAGACTCGGAGATCTACTGATTTTGATCTGCCGAATTTGTCATGGCAAAGAGCCCTCCTTGAATTTCCTCCGGCCGGCCCTGTGAATCAGGCTTCTCGAAGGCCGCACTCATGATTCCGCTTTTCATGAAATAGCGGTCAAAAAGCCGGTTGAATTCCGTCCAGTTGCCCTCTTGCCTGTCTCTCTCCATGAATCGCTTGAGGCCGTTCATTTTGGCGTCAAGGTCGTCGATCAGGTTTAAGGCAAAAGCCTCCAAAAACTTTGGCCTCTTCGGCGACCCAAAGGCGAATTCGCCGTGGTGACTAAGAATCAGGTGTTTGATTCGAAGACTGATCTCTTCCGGAAAACCTTCCAGCAAAGCTAGTTTCTCATCCACCATGGAGACACCCAAGCTAAGATGACCGATCAGCCTTCCCGCATCGGTGTAATCGATGAATCCGCCGAAACGCAGTTCCTTAACCTTTCCGATATCATGAAGAAAGGCCCCTGCAAGCAGCAAATCCCTGTCGAGATCAGGGTACTGTTGTGACACCGTCCGGGCCATGCGGCAAACCGACAGGGTATGTTCAAGCAGACCGCCGATGTAGCTGTGATGAAAGTTTTTTGCAGCAGGCGCCTTCTTAAAAAGAGCCGTAAACTTACGGTCTGTGAGGAATTGATCCACAAGAGCCTTGATCCGGGGGTGCTCGATTCCTCTCAAGATTTCCCTCAACTGAGCCATCATCCCCGATGCATCCTGTTTTGCCGTTTCGAGAAACAGGTCGGGTTCTTCAATATCAGCGACGGTTTTGAGTTTGGACAATATCAGTTGTAGCTGTCCCCGATAGGAACCGGCATATCCCTCGATTTCAAGGATGTCGCCTTCATTGAAAAGGCGCGATACATCTTCCGCTCTCTCCCAAACCTTCGCCTCCAACTCCCCTGTTCGGTCGGCAAGGGTGATACTTAAGAAGAAATCGCCTTTTTTGGTGGCTCCCAGTCTTTTTGCTTTAACAAGGTAGAGGCTGCTTACCTGATCATCTTCCTTAATGTCGCTGATCCAAACGTGATTTAGAGGCCTTCTCTCTATGGTCAAAGACTTCTGCTCCTTTTGTCGAATTTTCCTCTTTTGCCTATCATACATTCTCCCCGTGAGCCGACTGCTGAATCATTTCCTCCTCAAACGAAACCTCGAAACCCTTCCTTTTCAATCATCAAAATTACCTTTCGGCCCCTCTGCCACCTTTATTTTGGATGCATTTTGCTTAATCAGTTCCTCAGTCCACTTGCCCGGATCTTCGATCCGCGCCGTCTTGGATCCGAGGTCATAAGAACCCGCCTTCAAAATTGCGTCGACGGCAATGGGCGCAGTATCAGCCGCATTAAAAACGTTGGTAAGCAACTCGAAAACAAAATTTTCCACCCCTTTGCACATCCGGTCTCTGATCTCACGGGGTAACGACAAAAGCTTGTTCTCAAAAGGCAGGTTTAGCTTCTTGTAATCTCCCGCCTTAAGATTTCTGGATTTTCCGTAGCTCACTATCTCATCCCAAAGTTCATCGGTGACGCCCTGACCGGAAACCTTTACAAAATCGCCCTTTTCATCCAGAAACGCGTTGCCGTACTCATTTACCTTGACGCCCCAGGTTATCATTTGAAGGGCGGTGGCTACATTGGCCTTTGTAGTGTGTGTTTCCTGTGCGATTCTCCGCAGCCGCTCGGAGCTATTGCCCGAGGTGCCGTGCTGCGCACCTGAAACCCTGTATTTGGCAAGAGCGTTGTGAATGTCTCTGGTCAAATCCACCTGGATGCCCGCATCGCTCGCTTCAATTCCGTGGGTTGTACCGTTGTTCAATGCGATCCAATCAGGAAAAATATCGTGGGCATTGAGGCCTTGAATCAAGAATAACGCTTCCTCAACCGTGGATAGGCCTTGCTTCCCCTTGATCTCTCCCACCTCCGTTTCATAGCCGCACCATTTAGGGAAAAAGGGATTGATGGCAATATTAGCAAGCAGGTTCTCATCGTCCGGAAGGTGTGATGCGTCAATTGCAATGGATGTGATCCCTGCATCAATCATGGTAGGAATCTCGATCTTAGCCTCTTCAAGGTCCTTTCCCCCCTTGATTCCATAGTGGTCGGCATGGACCGCGACAGGAACAGTTATCGCCAGTTCGTTGCACACACTATCAACCAGTCTGGCAATGTTCCAGTAATTGACCGCGCAATAGGCGTTCTTGCCCCCTTCGGACTTGGCGATTTCAATCATGATGGCCGCATTGGCCCTCTGGGCTGCCATTAGGGCGCCGCGTATAACGAATTCGTTTCTGCCATTGGCGGCGATGGTCATAGCATTGCCTTTGCCGAGCATCGCTCGATCAATCACCTTCCCGCTCACAAGCAATGCCCGGGAGTTAGGAAAAAGCTTAACGATATTCGGCGGACGACCGAACTCCAGAGCCTTTTCAAAATCTGATTTTGCCGATGACATACCTTCTCTCCTTTCCAAAATCTGCGGCAAGAGCGTACTCATTCCTTCCAAGAAATCCGGAAACTTTTCGAAAACATCATATCAACCCCAAAACATCTCGTCAACGCCCTGGCTAACGAACAAAAATACTTGACAGGAGGCTTTTCCATCTGCCATTTCTCCATGCACAGTTGACGGCTTGCCGAGGTGTCTTTCTGCGAGCCCTAAGCAGTTGCAATTATTGAAAAAGGGTGGGCTCTGTGAACGATTCTAACATTCCTCCTTGTTATATTTTTATAGATAGAGAGGGCCGGTGGTTCCACAAGGGTGCGGAAATGATTCGCCGGGATATCATTGGTTTTTTTTATGACCACATGGTCTTAGATGGATCAGGCCGATATGCGATCCGCTTGGGAAAAGAAAGCTGCATTCTCGAGGTGGAAGATACGGCTTTTGTGGTTCGTAGGGTCGGTTTCCAGGAAGCAGAAGGCATTGAAGAATTCCGACTCTTTTTGAGCGATGGCACCTATGAACCTCTTCTCCCCGAAAGCCTCTTTGTGGGTGGAAATAACGTGCTTTACTGCAAGGTAAAGAACTGCAAATTCCCTGCCCGCTTCCATCGCCCTGCCTATTACCAGCTTGCAGAGTTCGTGCAAGAGAAAAACGGCGAGTTTTATCTTCCGCTCAACGGCAAGATGTATCTTATTCCTAACCGGGAGAGCGCCTAATTCATCGTGCGCATCTTAGGCTCATCCCCGGTCAAGGGGTTTCAAAATCTCGATTTTTGCAATTTTCCGCAGGTTATCGATCCAATTCCTGAACAGATTCTGCTCCTTCATGCGTTTAACCATGTCCTCGTATTGCTTCTTCTCTTCTTCATACTTGGTCCGGTTAATGCCTTCTTCCCCTTCCCAACGAATCACAAACACCCCTTTTTCGTTCTCGAAAACCTCTTCAGGATATCGTTTCTCCCCATTCATACTAAAGACGATCTCGTGTAATTGCGGTGAATACCCAATTTCTTTAACCGTTTCCTGACGGCTGAAGAAGTCCGTGGTTTGTATTTTGACCTTCCTTTCTTCAGCAAGCTTCGACCACTCTTTGCCCTCTTTCAATTTTTGAAGGTAGGCTTCAGCCTCAGCCTTAGCTTTACCGCGTGCTAGGTGATCCCTGTAATCGCTCATCACCCTATCCTTCACCTCGGCAAGAGAAGGCAGGCTCGAAGGCTGTCTTTCCGTCACCTGGAAGATGTAAAACTTCCCTCCCTGTTCCATAACCTCGCTCGTCTCATTCTTCTCAAGAGCAAAAAGCGCCTGGCGCAGCCTCTCATCCCCTCCCACAGACGGAACAGATTCTGTAAGAGCAAACAAACCCGTCTCCTCGGCTTTCATTTCCTGTTCTGCAGCATAGGCTTTCAAATCGACCTGATAGGGCATTTGATCCACCATTGTAAGGGCCTTTTCATAGGCAAGGTCCGAAGCCGCCGTCCTGGTCAGTTTGGCTAGGATCTGTTCCCTCACCTCCTCCAGGCTCTTGGTCCTTGCCTCCTTAACGTCCTCCACCTTGATGATGTGATACCCAAAAGGCGTCCTTACCAGATCACTGATTTCACCCTTCTGCAACCTAAATGCCGCCTCTTCAAAAGGTTTGACCATCTGGTTTTCCGAAAAGTATCCCAGGTCTCCTCCGTCTTTTGCGGCAGGGTCTTCGGAGTATTTTTTTGCAAGTTCGGAAAAATCTTGACCTTCTCTAGCCTTCTCCAAAACCACCAGCGCCTTCTGCTTGATTTTTTTCTCCTCTTCTTCGGTGGCACTCTCAGTCACCTTGAAAAGGATATGTCTTGCCTTAACCTGCTTTTTTTCTTTGAAGGAACTCGGATGGTCTTCGTAATGCTCCCGGATCTCCTTGTCACTTACTGTCAGGGCCGATTTGAAATCTTCGGGGTCAAAGGCTATAAAAGCCGCTCCGATCTTTTCCGGAGTCCGGTATCGTTCTTTATTTTCCTCAAAAAAGGTTTCGAGACCACCCTCAGCTATTTCCACGCTGTCTTTGAAGCGCTCCGGTTCAAATTGCACAAAGCTTACCTTAACCCTCTGATTGGCAAAGGTATAGAGGCCCAGGATCTCCTGTTCCGTCGCGGGCGAAAAGGTCGTCAGGAATTGCTGTACCTTTTCCTGTAGAATTTCCTGAGCAAGCACTTCTTCAAAATCCTCAGGCGCCATTCGGCTGTTAAGCAGTACCGACCGGTATCGAGATTCGTCGAAGTGCCCTCTGAATTGAAAGGCCGGATAGGATAAGACCCTCTGCTGAATCTCCTTTTTCGTAACGTCCAGACCGATTTTTTTCGCCTCCTGACTGACCAGCTTTTGGGTGACCAAACTTTCCATCGCCCTATTCCGGATATCGAAAACCTTCAAAAGGTTTTCATTCCACATCCCCCTGTATTCTCTCTGAAGCGCTTCAAGAAGATTCCTATAGGCTTTCTCGTATTCTGCAGCCGTGATGATATCCCCATTGACGCTGGCGATTTTGCTACCCTCACGTTCTCTGAAGGAATATCCGAAATAAAAAACAAAGACTATGGCTATGATCGCAATGAGAACCTTGATCAGCCATGATTTAGCATGCTTTCTCATTAAGCTGAGCAACATGAAACACACCCCCTTACACTTCAAACATAAAATCCTCCCTTAGGCTCGGGAGGATGAAGCTTCATGAATTTTAGCATTTGCTGCTGAGAGATAGCGATTGCCTATTAGAGTTAGCATTTAATGGTATCGTTGTCCAGATGAAATCACACACTTCGCTTTACTTTGTCCTCCTTTTCTTCCCCTTGCATTATTCTAATACTCCATCACTTTCGTGTTTTCTTCAACATAAAATTCGCTATAGGCATGATGAGTAAAGTTAATAAAGATGACCAAGTTAAAATGAATCAGCATCTTTCAATGATCCACATTCTGCTCGGAAATTTGGATGCCTGGCTTTTTGGAACAAATCAAGGAGTCGATCTGACTCACCTAGTCACTCATAGGGCGAACTGTAGGAGAACAGAATCGAATGATCAAGGGAGTGCTTGACCCTGAGCCTTTATCCAAGGTATTAACCTGATGCGGATTATTTTTCCTCAAGTCTTAACTTCACCGATTCAAACAGGTTTGGAGGCATGTTCCTATGGCAGTGGTTTCCACCGGTCTGGATGTTCTTAAAGATGAAGCCTGGAGGGATCTCAAAGGACTTCGATTGGGCCTTCTTTCCAATCAGGCTTCCTTGAGCCGACAACTCCAATCCACTCAGGCTGTTTTATCCAAGCTTCTTCCCGGACAACTTAAAGCCCTGTTTGGGCCTCAGCATGGTTATGGTGGTGAAGATCAAGATAACATGGTGGAAACCGATCATTCCTTTTATGCTCACGCAAATGTTCCCGTCTTCAGTCTCTATTCGGAATTCAGGGAACCCTTGCCGCACATGCTGGATCTCATCGACGCGTTGATCATTGATTTGCAGGACACTGGGACAAGGGTCTATACCTTTGCTTCAACCATGCTTGCCTGCCTTCGGGTCGCATCCCGTTACGGTAAAAGGGTGGTCATCCTAGACCGTCCCAATCCGCTGGGTGGTGAAATCGTAGAAGGCAACCTCCTCAAGCCCGAGCTTTATTCCTTTGTCGGGTGCTATGCTCTCCCTATGCGCCACGGTCTCACCATGGGAGAAATGGCGCGACTTTTCAATCATGTTTTCAGCTTGGGATGTGACCTACATGTAGTCCCTATGAGGGGCTGGCGTCGTACCATGATCTGGAGGGAAACCGGCCTCAGGTGGGTGATGCCCTCTCCCAATATGCCGGTACCTGAAACAGCTCAGGTTTATCCGGGACAGGTTCTATGGGAAGGAACCAACGTCTCCGAAGGAAGAGGGACATGCCGGCCCTTTGAGATATTCGGAGCTCCATTTCTGGATTTACACAGCATTATCAAAGGAGTCGGAGATAAGGAACAAAGAGGCTTCGCGCTGCAGCAGGTGTCATTTCGACCCACGTTTCACAAGTGGCAGGGCAAAATCTGCAAAGGATTCATGCTCCACATTACCTCTCCAAAGAAGTGCCGCCCTTATTCCCTCTCCCTTGCCCTTCTCAGAGAGATCCTATACCGTCACAGGCCTGACTTTACATGGAAGAACCCTCCCTACGAGTATGAATATCAGAGGTTGCCGATTGATTTGATCCTGGGTGATTCAACTCTTCGGCAAAGGCTTGAAGACGGGATAAGCATTGAGGGGATATGGGACGACGAGCTGAAAAGCTATAAGGAATGGAGAGCGCCTTACCTGCTGTACTAGCCCTCTTTCTCACGCAGTTTCTCCTCCCATAGACTTCAGCAACTGCTCCGCTATTTTCATATACTCGGGACCTAATTTCTTGGTGATCCAATCTTTTGCACTTAGAGAACGCACTGTCATCGACAGAATAGTTCTGAGTAACTCCCTTTCTTTCTGGTTGATCATCAACAGTGCGCCCGTCTTGTCAGCCAGGCCTATCAGGATATCGTCATTTTTATCCATCTTAGCCTGCTATGGCTTTTTCTGTCCGGCGCCGATCCATTTGTCAATAGCCTCCTTGTCAAAACGCCAGACCCTTCCAATCCTGATCGCAGGAATCTTTCCTTCAGCGGCATACTTACATATGGTAATTTCATGTAGCTTTAGATATTTTGCGAGTTCCTTGGTCGTCATAATCTGTGGCATAATGAACTCCTCAGAATATTTTCTCGTTCCGGTATTTCCTATTTGTTACCTTAAACACTATATATATAGTCCCTAATCCCGATAAAGTCAACATAAAACTGTTAACAGCAATTAAAAATATCTTATCTTTACGTATTTAGTTTTTATTGCTTTTTGTGAAGCTTTATTCTTAAAAATTAAGTATAAGTGGAAGCTATGAAATTCAAAATCCTCATTGCATCACTCATCCTTTTGATCCTTCAGGCAACCATTTTATCTTTTCCGGCCTCCTCCTTTGTTTTAATCAGCTTTGTCCACGATGGGGACACGGTGGTTTTAACAACAGGAGAACAGATCCGATACGGAGGTGTTGACGCTCCTGAAATGGGACGAAAAGGGCTGAAAGGTGACTTCATGGCCCTTGAGTCAAGGAATTATAATCTATATTTGGTCCAAAATGCTTGGGTCCGTTTGGAATTCGACAAGGAACAGAAGGATCGCCACGGCCGCACGCTGGCTTATGTCTTCTTGGAAAAAGGAGAGATGGTGAACCGCTTGCTGGTCAGAAAGGGCCTGGCCTTTGTCTTTGCCAAAAAACCCAACATGAAATATTTTACTCTGCTCCTCGATGCTCAGAGACAAGCCATGAAAGAAAAAATCGGAATCTGGAGCAAGGCGCTGGAAAAACCGGAGCTTTATTACTTAGGAAACCGGCAGTCTTACCGTTTTCACAGACCTGACTGCCCTCTGGGAAAAAAAATATCAAGTGCCAATGTCACCAGGTTCGACACATGGCAAAAAGCTTACTGGGAAGGATTCAGCCCTTGCCGTCAGTGCAAACCCTAGCCAAACATATTTGAAATTTCGTAACACTTTGGCTTTTTGAAAACACCTTAAGCACCAAGCATGGGGGTCCCTCTCAAAACTGC
>JAFGDM010000079.1 GCA_016932115.1 Deltaproteobacteria bacterium
GATCATCGGGAACGGTAAATGGGGAATTGTGACAAACGGTGTGAGCTTTGATTATGTCATGGACGCTGTTGATGACCTCGGTATCGCGGACAGAGTCAAGGTGTTGAAAATGGGATTTTCCTGGCCTTTTCCCAAAGAACTTTCCACGGATTTCGTGAAATCCGTGGACAAGGTTTTGGTGGTGGAAGAGCTCGAACCGGTAATCGAAAACTACCTCAAAGCTGCAGCTCAGGAAAAGGGAATCAACGTACCTATTGCAGGAAAGGGTATGGGTGGGCTGTCCCGTCTTTTTGAGTACGATCCCCGTCTGGTTAGAGAGGCCATAGCCGATTGCTTTGGTGTAGAGCATAAAGACCGGGCTCCGGTTGACGTGACGGATCTGTCTTCTCTTCCCGGAAGACCTCCCAACCTCTGCGCGGGATGCCCTCATCGGGCGACCTTCTATGCGGTCAAGGAAGTCTACGGTGCCGATGCGATTAACCCGACGGACATCGGATGTTATACCCTGGGACTGTTGCCGCCTCTTTCCATGGGTGATTTTGTGATTTGCATGGGCTCTTCAGTGAGTTCGGCATGCGGATTTTCAAAGGCAACGGATCAGAAGGTGGCGGCATTCATCGGCGATTCGACGTTCTTTCATTCGGGCATCACGGGCCTGATTAACGCGGTTCACAATAACCACAAGTTCACACTGGTTATTTTGGATAACGGCACCACGGCTATGACGGGTCATCAGCTTCATCCGGGTGTGGACTCGACGGCTATGGGCCTCAATCTGCCCCAGGTCGTGATTGAAGACTTGGTGAAGGGCTGCGGCGTCAAAGATGTTCACGTGGTGAAACCTTTTAACATTAAAAAGAGCATCGAGTCGCTGAGGGCTTCTCTGGCGTATGACGGGATTTCCGTTGTCGTCTCCAAAGAGCTCTGCCCGCTATTTGCAAAGAGCATCGGCAAGGCACGGAAGGCCAGACCTTTCTTCATCAATCACGACAAGTGCAAAAACCATCGAGATTGCATCACAAAGCTCGCATGTCCTGCCATGTATGTTGAAGAAGGTCTCGTGTACATAAACAAGGATCTTTGCATCGGGTGCTCTGTTTGTGCGCAGATCTGCCCTGAAAACGCTATTGTTCCATTGAAGGAATAGGAGGAAGGCGCCCATGGATATTAAAAGATGTGTGTTTGTTGGTGTAGGGGGCCAGGGAAACCTGCTGGCATCAAATCTTCTGGGTCAGGCGGCCCTTGATATGGGGATTCCTGTGGTGGTCAGTGAAATCCACGGGATGGCGCAGCGAGGGGGTGTGGTGGAATCTGCGGTCCTCATGGGAGGGGCAAAGAGCCCCATTGTTTCCAACGGAGAAGCCGATGTGGTTGTAAGTTTCGAGCCCCTGGAAACCTTGAGAATCCTCTCCCGGTGCAGCAAGAAGACCCTGGTGATTACGAATGCCCAACCGCTTCCTCCCTTTACGGTAGCCGTGGGGCAAGGCGAGTATCCGCCTGTTGATCGGATCCTGGAGAAGATTCGGATGAAAGTGGAGAAGGTCATCGCTCTTCATGGAAACGAACTTGCAGAAAAGGCGGGCAATGTCCTTTCTCTCAACATGGTCATGTTGGGTGCCCTAATCGGTTCAGGTGCGACTCCGGTGACTGAAGAGGTGATGAAAAAGACCATAGGCAAATCAACGAAAAAAGCCTTTTTGGAGTCTAATTTAAAAGCTTTTGACTTGGGCAAGGAAGCGGGCCGAAAGCTCGCAAAAAACTGACGTCATGGTGGTGCGGCATTTGAGTTTTAAGAGGGACCCCCATGCTCGTAGCTGCTGTCTTCAGCATTTCAAGCAGCTCCTGAGCAACTGTAAAACATCTTTACAGTTGTTACCATATATA
This sequence comes from Deltaproteobacteria bacterium, assembly GCA_016932115.1. GTDB lineage: Bacteria > Desulfobacterota > DSM-4660 > Desulfatiglandales > HGW-15 > JAFGDM01. The sequence continues at coordinate 1,885 of JAFGDM010000079.1, forward strand.
ACCCCGAAGCGAAGTGACGGGGTCATTTGCTAAATTGTTACCAAAAATCGAACAGGATAGTTTTGGTGGAGGATGATGAAGATCTTTATTGACAGCGCGGATTTGGATGAAATTCGGTAGAGCTTTTCTTGGGGTGTGGTGGACGGCGTCACCACTAATCCAAGCCTTTTGAAGAGGGCGGTTGAAAAGCGTCTGAAGGCAGGGGAAAAAGTAGATCTTAGGAAGTACATCATTCAGATACTTGAGGTTGCCGGAGGAATGCCCGTAAGCCTGGAGGTGACAGAGGTTACGGCGGATAGCATGGTGGAACAGGGGAAACGATTGCACGCCCTGTTCAACCCCGTGGCAGGCAATGTCGTGATCAAGATTCCGGTAAACCCTGCTTTCAAGGATGAGGATGCCACGCACCTCGACGGGATCAAGGCCGTCAGGGAACTGACGGATGCAGGAATTCCCGTGAACTGCACTCTCATCTTTACCCCGGAGCAGGCATTACTGGCGGCCAAGGCAGGGGCCAAGTTTTTAAGCCCCTTTGCAGGTCGAATCGACGACGATCTGCGCGGTAAGAGCGGTATGATTTTCGACAAAAGCTCTTACTACCCGGCCGCGGGAATGGCAGTGGACGGGAAGACACTGGAGGACAACGGCATCGTCTCGGGCGTTGATCTTGTCGAGCAGTGCGTAGAAATTGTCGGAAACTACGGATTTGAGGCCGAGGTTCTTGCCGCATCCCTAAGAAATCCCAGACAGGTCAGGGAGGCCGCCCTGGTAGGTGCCCATATTGCCACCCTTCCCTTTTCGGTAATAGAGGACATGCTGAAACACCACAAGACCTATGAGGGAATGAAGCTTTTTACCGCGGATATCGTAGCGGAGTACGCTGAAGTCAATTAAGGTATAAACCCCCACGCTTGGAATACGGGTGAAGAGCGCAAGGATCTCATTCCTTCCGGTAAAGGGCGAGGATGCCTTCAAAAGGCTTGCCGGGGGTCAGAAGGTGAAGACCCCGGAAACGGGGGAGGATTTTCTCAAGCCCGTATACCATAAAAACAGCACCTTTCTTGGCTTTTTGGTTGATAAGGGCCGCGAACTCTTCCTGCATGGTAAGGTACGTGTAAAAAAGGTCAAAGGCGTCGAAGCACAAGCCGGTTTTATGAAACACCCTTTCATGTAAGCCGGGATCCATGGTGTCACCATGAAAAAGAAAAATGTTTCGAGGCACAAGGAAAAACCCTTCCTTCGCCAAATCCTTATCCAATTCCTGCCGTAAGCCGGAATAATCATCCAGGGTCCACTCATCCAGCTCGACGCCCACGCTGATCTTTGTGAGATAGCTGAGCAGTACGTTAACCCTGCCGTCGGCGCAGCCCATGTCAAGGAATGATGAAGAGCCGGGGATAAGAAGACCTTCGTTAATCATGGCGGAGAGGCATGGGACCAACCTTTTAAGATTGCTTGATCTTCTGAAACCCATACACCCCACATCGCCGACCTTTCTCTGATCATAAAACCGGGCGATCCGGCAGAGCGTTTCTTCCATCTTGGGATTGATCATTTCGGTGACCCGGCGAGATTTTTCTTGAGCCTTTCATGGAGGGTGAAAATCAGGTTCAGTTCCACCCCTTCCTTTTCACGAAGAGCTGCCAGCCTCCGCGGGTTCATGGCGGATGTTATTTTACGGCATAGGAAGTTGACGCAGAGGACATGGCGCGCTAGGAGGCGGCAACCGCTCTCGGACAAGAAGAAACAGCTTGAGGGGTCATAACGTAATTCAGGAATTTCGGCTTTCAAAAGAAGGTTGAGCAGAATCAGGACTGCATTAAAGTTTCTTTCAATGCCCGCGCCGCAGCAGGATCCTCCTTCCTGTTCTTCACAGCTTCTGCAATAATCTCCGATACCGAGTCGCGCGCTTTCTTCCCGGGACCCCGCAACGGCTTGTTTCAGCATCACAAGGTTTTTCATGAGCTTCTCGTCACCCAAAAGCTCCTGACCCCGACACTGTATTATATCCCTGGCCCACGAAATCTTCTGTTCTATGGGGCTCTCTATAGGAGGTTCGAGGGAATTCATAAGGAGCCCGATTGTTTCTTTCCTTTTTTGCCCGTTCCTTTTTTCTTATTTTCCGACCCTTCTTCCCCTCCGAACTCCTTAAGCCCCTCTGCTAAAGCTTTCAACTTCTCATTAACCAAACAGTTGATCGTCCCTTCAGGATAGGTGCCCTCCGGCGTGATCTCTCCGGCTGTTTTGCCCGTGAGAATCTCGATGCCTTCGTCAATGGTCTTGACGGCGTAAACGCGAAATTTCCCTTTTGTGACGGCTTCAAGGACGTCTTTTCGAAGCATCAGATCCTGAACATTGCTCTCAGGAATCATCACGCCGTGCTTGCCATTAAGGCCTTTTGCACGACAGCAGTCAAAAAACCCCTCGATCTTCTGATTCACTCCGCCGATGGCCTGGACTTCACCTTTTTGATTTACTGATCCCGTAACGGCAATGTATTGTCTGATGGGGACACCCGAGAGGCTTGACAGGAGTGCATATATCTCCGTGGATGAAGCGCTGTCACCATCCACGCCGCTGTAGGACTGCTCGAAGGCGATGCTGGCGCTTACGGTCAAAGGCTTGTCCTGGGCGAATTTTTTACGAAGGTACCCACTTAGGATGAGCATGCCTTTATTGTGGGTGCTGCCCGACAATTCAGCCTCCCGCTCGATATTGATAATGCCGGCGCGGCCCATGGACGTGGAAGCGGTGATGCGGGTCGGTTTGCCGAAGGTGTAGTCGCCTAGGCTGTAGATGCCAAGGCCGTTGACCTGACCGACCACTTCGCCGTCAAGATCGATCATGAGGGTCCCTCGATCGATCATTTCCTGGATTTTTTCCTCGACCAGATTCGACCTGTAAATGCGCATCTCAACGGCTTTGTCCAAATGTCGCTCTTGAATGACATTCTGCTTGTCCTCGGTGGCCCAAAAGTCGGCTTCTCGAACAAGATCAGTGAGTACGGGAAAGCTGGTGGAAATTTTTTCCTGTCTCCCCGTCATGCGAACCGCCTGCTCCACAAGAGTGGATACGGCGGTGCGATCAAGGGGTTTCAGTTGATCTTCCTCCGTTGTTTTCTTGATCAATTCGGCAAATCGGCGGATGGTCTGCTCCGTTTTTTTCATGGATGTGTCGAAGTCCGCCCTCACCTTGAAAATCTTATTCACATCTTCATCGTAGGCGTGAAGCAGGTAATAGAGGTGCTCATCGGCTATGACAACAACCTTCAAGTCCATTTCTATGGGTTCCGGTTTCATACCCGTGGTGGTGAATAAATAAAAGGGATCATAGGTCTGGATTTCCATTTGTTTGGTTTTCAATGCTCTTTTCAATGCAGGCCACACTCCCGGTTCGATGAGAGCATCCAGGAGGTTCAGGACCAAATACCCTCCGTTTGCTTTGATAATAGAGCCTGCTTTGATCTTGCTGAAATCGGTTCTCCATACGCCCGATCGATCCACTATCCGTTCGATACTGCCGAAGAGATTCCTGTATGTGGGGTAAGTCTCGACCCGTACCGGAGGGCCCTTTTGTTCAGCATTATCCACCAGGAGATTAACCTGGTAAGGCTGAAAAGAATCACCCTCGGGCATAAGAAAGGGCAGACCGGGGATCGCTTGCTGGGGCTGGGTGGCGAAAATCTGGAGGTGATCGGCCATATCCTCCAGCATGTTTGTGAGGAATTTATCCACATCTTTGTGCTTGTATTTTTCCCGGATTGGAGCGGCCGTCTCGGCGGCCATTTTCATGAACATGAGTCGGTCCATTTTCTCAATGGTCTCCTGCACTTCCTTTTGAAGATCCCTCAGTTCAAGAAAAATCTGATCAATTTCTTCCCTCAGCTTATGCTGCTTTTCCTTCAGGACTTCAAACTCATTCTTGGGGAACCGTCCCTTTTCGACCATGCCTTCGAGTTGATCAATGTGGGTGGGATTCCCGTCCACCAGCGGCATGACTTCGGGTCGCTTGACCTGCCCGACCTGAATATCGACAAGAGCAAAGCCTTCTTCCCTGACTTTCTTGTCCAGATCCTTGAAGAAGCTTTTTCCCTTGTTTTCGTATTCGACCATGATCTCTTTCTTGCGATTAAGATACTCCTGGCTTTCGAAAAGTTGGGGTGCTTCTTTCTTTAAGGTTTCCACAAAATCGCGAATATCCTTCTTGAATTTGCGACCTGCGCCCGGTTTGAGGTGAAGAAGGGTAGGTGCTTCCGGATTCTTGAAATTGTTTACATAACACAGATCATTGGGGACCCCGCCGTCTTTTTTGGAAATTTCCTGAAGGAGTTTTTTGACTGTCGACATCCTACCGCTGTTTGCGAGACCGGTCACAAACACATTGTACCCGGGCTTATTCATGCCCATTCCAAACTTAAAAGCCTCCACGCCTCGATCCTGGCCGATAATCTCCTTCAAAGGTTTCAGTTCATCGGTGGTGTCAAAGGGAAGGGTGCCGGGATCGAGCCTCCAACGCAATTTTTCGATGGGCACTTCATGGTTCGTCTTTTTTTCAGGCATGGATGATACCTCCTGAGATCGACCGCCGGGTGCAGAAAAAAAGATACGGAAAGAGAACGCCCCGGCAAAGGTGATCAGCGTATTTTAATTTTGATTTCCCGGGAAAGTTCCGGTTCGCACTTGGGCATATCGATAATGAGCAAGCCGTCTTTATAGGTGGCTTTCACTTCATGGATCTGAACCTTGCACGGTAGCTGAATCGTGCGAAAGAAATAGCCATAATTCATTTCCGTGGACCGGTAGCCTTCTTCTTCGTTGACGGAATCCTGTTTGCCTTCCCCCTTTACGGTTAGGATATCGCCGGAGATGGATATATCCAGGTCCTCAGGGGTCAGCCCTGGGATTTCCGCGCGGAGAATAAGGCGATCCTTGGTTTCGGACAGATCAATAAAAGGGCCTTCTTTGGATGGTCTGACAAAGAAAGGAACAGCAAAATCGTCGAAAAACCTCGTGAGGAGACGATCCATGTCCCTTTTGAGTCTGCCCATCTCCCGGTTTTTCCATATGATCAAGCCTGGCATGATAGGACCTCCTCGATGGGGAATAACGCCTTTTATATTAAATAGTGAGATTAGAGGATGCAACTAGTTTCTGATAATGAATCTGCCAATCGAGGTTTTCACGGTAAAGAGCGCAAAAACAAAACGGGCACCCTATTTTTCCTTGACAAATCCATTATAGAGGAATTAAAGTGTCACGAAGTGTTATGAAGTGACATAAAGTGGTAATGCAGCCAATGTTTAGAGGCCGGTCAAGACATACGCTGGATGAGAAAGGGCGACTAGCAATCCCGACGCGCTTTCGAGAGGTTGTCCAGGCCAGAGGAAATGGATGCTTGGTCTTGACGAATCATTTTAACTGTCTATGGGCTTTTGCCCATGACGATTGGAAGATTATTGAAGAAGAAGCGGCCAAATTGCCGAAGATGGATGCAAAGGTCCACACCTATCTTCGCTACTTCATATCAGGCGCCCAGGAGTGCGTGGTCAGGCAGGGAAGGATAACAATCCCACCTGATCTAAGGGAAATTTCAGGCCTAAAAAAAGAGGTGGTTCTCGTAGGCGGTTTGAAGCTTTTTGAAATCTGGGACAGGGAGAAGTGGGAAGAGGAATTTGAGAAGGCGAAAACCAGTTTTCCGGAAGTGAGCCAGACTCTATCCGGGCTCGGCCTTTGATCTTGGAGGCGTTGTTACCGCTCCATCGTCCTGTGATGCTCCGTGAGGTTCTGGAACAGCTATTAACGTCTCCGGACGGCATCTACGTGGACGGCACAGTGGGAACAGGGGGACACAGCGAGGGTCTTTGTGAGGTGATCTCGCCCCATGGGATGCTGATTGGTTTGGACAGAGACAAAGAGGCTATTCGGATTTCTTCGGAAAGACTCTCTTCTTCCGGCTGCCGC
>JAFGDM010000080.1 GCA_016932115.1 Deltaproteobacteria bacterium
GGGTCTTCGAGGACTTCCCAAACTTCGTGATAGCAAACACTTAAAGCAATAACTATTGAAAATTGGAGTAGATTTTTATCATAGGAGTTCGAAATGTCAGCTTTAGGTTGCCGAATGCGTGAGTCGGCTGTGGCTGTGGAGAGTGAGGAGATCCTTTCGAGCGTTAACGCTGCAGATAGGCCCCGATGTACAATGAGTATTCCGGCATGCCGAAAGATTGTTTCACTATCACGGGTCCGTAAGTGCAGAGTACTCGCTATTCGGCAGCAGGTTGACGAAGGTACATACGATCTCGATGAGCGTATGGATGCGGTTCTTGACCGCCTTCTTGAGGACCTCACCGCGTAGGACAGCATACTAAAAGCTTGTTTGGACTCAGAACGAAGAAAGGAAATCTGATGACACAGGTTAAATCCGGTGATACCGTTGTGATCCAGTATACGGGCAGATTAGAGGACAACAGCGTATTTGATACTTCCGAGAACCGCAAGCCGCTTCGCCTGACCATAGGTCAGGGCAAGTCAATCCCAGCTCTTGAAGAAGCTGTAGTTGGCATGGAACCGGGCGAATGCAAGACTCTGAAGCTTCTAGCAGCCAAAGCCTATGGACCACACCACAAGGAGTTGCTTAAGGTCGTGAGTCGCCGTGCACTCGCCGAAGGCCTGGAGCCCGAGATAGGCCAGCGACTAAAAGCCACCCGCGTTGACGGCCGAAAGTTCTCGGTTACTGTCAAAAATGTCTCTGATAAAAACGTCACATTGGATGCGAACCATCCTCTGGCCGGGAGAGACTTAACGTTCGACATCCAACTTATGGAGATAGTCTAAAAAGTGTTTATCGGGTTAGTTCTGTCATCTCTCAAGGACATACCAGCAGTATTTCTGAATCGAGAGAGAATAGTTGAATGGCCTAAGACAGGCCCAGGAGAAGTAGAAATGAGTACAGGTAAGATAAAGTGGTTTAATTCAGGTAAGGGATTTGGCTTTATTGTCCCGGATGGAGGTGGTGATGACTTATTTGTCCACCATTCGGAGATCAAGGCATCGGGCTGTGCATCGCTCGTTGAAGACCAAAGTGTTGAATTTGATATTGGACAGGGTCAAAAAGGCCCATGTGCAACCAACGTAGTCCCGCTTTAGCCAGACGAAAAGGTCTGAAAGAACGGAAAGGCCCGGCTAAATGGCGGGGCCTTTTCAGAATACGTTGGTTTATGACGTCTAAGAAAGGCGTACGCTTGTCTATTTCTGTCTGTGGGCGGTTGCGGTGCTTGGGGCGGCTCTCGCTGACAGCCTGACTTGTGCACAAATGGTGAAGATTTAGGAGCAATAGTCTGAAGCAACGTTTCAAGTTGCAGGCGAATATATTGTGAACGACAAGATAAACAGCACGAATTTTCAGGCTGGGAGACGCAGAATTGCCGTTGTTGACGACCATCCCGTCGTACTTGAGGGATTGGAGCAACTTATCAACCGGGAAGATGACCTTATAGTCTGTGTGAAGGCTGGTAATGGAAAAGAGGTCTTGAAGACTATATGCGAACAGCAAATTGATTTAGTGATCGTCGATATGTTACTGGAAAACACGACAGGCGTTCAAATTACTATAGACCTGAAATCGAGATATCCCAATTTGTATGTTCTTATACTATCCATGAGCGATGATCCATACCATGTGAAACGCGCCTTTCAAGCAGGCGCCAGGGGATATATTACTAAAGACGAAGTGTCTGAAGGAATCATAACTGCTATTCGTCGCGTACTCCGAGGCAAAATCTATGTCGGCAAAAGAATAGCTCGCCAATTCTCAAGAAAAACCATAGTCAGCTGGACCCTGGAAGCTGATACTGAGAGTCAGCCGCAGGGAGACCCAAATAAGGAAATAATTTGATGGACCTTTATAAACACGAACAGAAAAACAGGAAATTGCTTCTTACAAGCGTTTGCAGACCCCTCGGGCCGAAATACGGCGACGGCGAAAGTGTCGGCTATGAACTCCTCTATGGACAGGTCACAAGGGCCCAGGGAATTTTCAGCCCTCGAGCCACGCACATTCATTATTCTCTCGATTACATAGCGAACAACTTGGAAATTCCGACGGTTGTGCTTCACTACCCATCTCGGAGGGAACTGATTCGAGAACTCAAGAAGGGATATGATTTCGTCGGAATCTCCTTTATAGTGGCGACAGTTCACCGCATGAAGGAGGTCGCGGCCCTGATACGCAAGTATTCGCCCGCGAGCAAGATCATTCTGGGTGGCTATGGCACCGTTTTGGATGATGAGACCCTCGAGCAATATGGTGACCATATATGTCGAGAAGAAGGGGTCCGATTCATGCGGCGCCTTCTCGGTGAGCAGGAAATCGCCATGCCGTACAAGCACCCTCTGATCGAAAGCCGTATGAAGGTTTTGTCGGTTCCCATCTCCAAGACGGGCCTGGTATTCGCCGGATTGGGCTGCCCCAACGGATGCGATTTCTGCTGCACCTCTCATTTCTTCAAAAGAAGGCACATCAAGTTGCTTCCCGAGGGGCGAGATATCTACGATGTGGTCGAACGCTATCTCATAAGGGATCCCGGTACGGCGTTCACCATCATCGACGAAGATTTCCTCCTGGACAAAAAGAGGGCGATGCAGTTTCGGGATTGCATGCTTGCCGGAGGAAGGCCGGCTTCTATCTTTGTGTTCTCAAGCGTCAAAGCCCTCAGTCAATATACCGTTCAGGAAATCCTGGAAATGGGTATAGACGGCCTCTGGATCGGCTACGAAGGAACCCGCTCTGGATACAGCAAGCAGCGTGGCAAGCCCGTTCAGGAACTCATCAGTGAACTCCGAGAGAATGGAATTGCCGTTCTAACATCGATGATCGTAGGATTCGATTACCAGACTCCTGAAATAATCACTCAGGAATTGGACGGGCTGATGAAGCTTAGACCCGAGCTTGCCCAGTTTTTGATATACAGCCCTCCGCCAGGAACACCCTTCTATGATCGGGTTATGTCTCAGGGTCTTATGCGCCCTGAGTATGTTGAAGATGTCGATAAACGTTGGCATGACGGCTGTGGTTTCAAATCCATAGTAAAGCATCCGACCATGTCCTCTTCCGAAATCGAAGGCATGCAACAGTGGTGTTTTGAACAGGATTTTCAGAGACTCGGTCCATCAGTCTATCGCTTTGTCGAGATGTGGTGTTTGAGATACAAGTTGTGGAGGAAATCCTCCAGCCCTCTGCTTCGAAAGAAATCAGCCAATGTGGCAAAAGATCTCAGAAAGGCGTATGTGGTGTTTCTGGTTGGGCGTTTGTTGGGACCTAATCGTCGCATTCGATCACGGATCAAAGAGCTGGAGCACAAGGTTCGTGCCGAGTTGGGCCCACCAACGTTCACGGAGAGACTAATGTCTATTGGGGGTTTGGCGGTAGCGGCTTGGACCGCACTTAAACTGCGATTGGGTATCTTCCAGCACCCGCGCCTCGGCCGCGTAAGTTTCAGGATGCCGCAAGAAGGTCTGGGCTTGTGGGCGACTAGGGTCTGGGAATCACTACGGGACGAAATCGCTTCCCCGCAATTCAGCGTCCAGGTGGAACTTCAATACGCCAAAAAGCAGGTTTGGGTTCGTTTGAATGGCATGTTGGATAGTCTTCGCGCCGAAAGACTCGCAAAAAGAATCAGAGAGTATTTCGAAAAGGACCAGGGAAAGGTAATTCTGGATCTTGAAAACGTGAAGGCTTCCGAAGATAAGGCCCTTGAGACCCTGGCAAGCAAGCTGAGAGCCTACCGGCGCCGAATCCGCATACGGCTGCCCAGGAACTACCTTGACCATGCCGCCCAGTTTATACTGCTCGCTCAGATATTCAGACTTCATCAGTGACCATGATTACTCTTTGGCAGATAGTTCATTATAAACACACGAAATCTTAAGACTGCATGACTAATCTTCTGGATTTTTGAACTGAAGAAATTTCTAAATGGAAAGGCTTTGACATGGGAGACAAGGGAAAAAGAGATAAAGGCAAACGGGAAAAACAGAAGAAAGCCAAGCACACACTAAAGGAAAAACGGAAGCGAAAAGAAGATAAAATCAAATCGGTTTTGGCAGGTGGAAGATAAACGCAAAGCAAAAAGGCAACGGTTATGACATCTGTTATAAAGTATTATGAGGGAATCAATTCGGTTGCCGTGATCGGCAATTATCTGCCCCGCCAGTGCGGTATCGCGACCTTCACCACCGATCTGGTTGAAGGCTTATCAGCGGAAGCTCCCGATATTCACTGTTGCGCGGTTGCCATGAATGACAGACCTGAGGGATACCGATATCCTGAAAAAGTGCGCTTTGAGATCAACCAGAATAAGTTAACGGATTATAGTGTCACATCTCAATTCCTCAATATTAGTCAGACGGATATTGTCTGTGTGCAACATGAATACGGTCTATTCGGCGGTCCGTCCGGCAGCCATCTGCTAAAACTATTGGGCGATCTTCACATGCCGGTAGTGACTACTTTACACACGGTTTTGAGGGAGCCTGCGCCGGAACAGCGTGCCATCATATGTAAGATATCCGATCTGTCTGACAAACTGGTCGTGATGAGCCATAAAGCATCCGACTTCCTCAAAGATATCTATGCCGTACCCGAGGACAAAATTGTCTTTATCCATCACGGTATTCCGGATACACCTTTTATTGATCCCAGCTTCTACAAAGACAAGTTCGCCGTGGAGGGCAAAAAGGTACTGCTCACGTTCGGCTTGCTTTCTCCCAATAAGGGTATTGAAAATGTATTGCAGGCACTTACCGCGGTCATCAAAAAACACCCTGATGTGGTTTATATTATCTTGGGTGCAACACATCCTCATATTTTGAAATCCCATGGGGATGCATACCGTATCATGCTGCAGCAACTCGTGCGCAAACTCGATATCGGGGCGCATGTCATTTTTCAAAATCGTTTTGTTGAACTAAAAGAGTTGTGTGAGTTTCTTGGCATCGCTGATATCTACGTGACCCCTTATCTTGAAGAAGCCCAGATTACGTCCGGGACCCTTGCTTATGCCATGGGCACAGGCAAAGCCATCATTTCGACCCCATACTGGTACGCCACCGAGATGCTTGCCGAAGGCAGAGGCCGGATTGTGCCCTTCCGCGATCCGGATGCCATAGCCGAACAGATCATCGAGCTTTTAGACAATGATGTCAGCCGGCACGCCATGCGCAAGAAAGCCTACATATTCAGCCGCGAAGCGATTTGGAAGGAGGTATCCCGAAAGTATCTGCAGGTTTTCAGGAAGGTTCAGTTCAACAGGGCCCGGAACCCCCGTCCCCGGCATTCTTACGTCGAAAACCTCAAGGCTATCACGAATTTCGAGCTACCAGAAATCAAACTCGATCACCTGAAAGCCTTTACCGATGATACAGGCATCTTGCAGCATGCCAATTATACCATCCCCGACTGCAACTATGGCTACTGCACCGACGATAATGCTAGAGCGCTGCTGGTTACCGCCATGGGCCAAAAATACCTGCCAACAAACGGCTTGGGGCTTGACTATCTCAGCGGTCATTATCTCAGATTTCTTCTGTATGCCTATGATAATAAAAGTGGGCGCTTTCGCAACTTCATGACCTATTCACGGCAGTGGACAAAGGAGATCGGCTCTGAGGATGCGCATGGTAGAGCGATATGGAGCCTTGGTAAAGCAGTGGCTTTTCTTCAAAATTCCGGGCATCTTGCAATGAGCACGACCCTTTTCAACAAGGCACTGCAAGTTGTAGAGAATTTTCAATCGCCCCGCGCCATCGCTTTTTCCCTGGTGGGGATGCATGCCTACCTGGACAAGTTTTCCGGCGACAGTGATGTACGCAGGACCCGGGAAGTTCTTGCCGAGAGGCTTTTCGATCGGTTTAAAGGCAATGCAACGGACGGTTGGCCCTGGTTGGAGAGCGCTCTAAACTACGCTAACGGCAAACTGCCCCAGGCCCTGCTGTTGTCCGGCCACCGGATGCAACGCAACGACATGATCGATACGGGACTAAGCTCCCTCAAGTGGCTGGTCACCATCCAAACCCAAGACGGTCACTTTGTGCCCATCGGCAGCAACGGATGGTATAAACAAGGCGGCCCCAGAGCCCGTTTCGACCAACAGCCTATTGAAGCCGACGCCATGGTCGAAGCTTGTGTAGAAGCCTTCAATATCACCCGGGAGAAATCATGGTTCGACAATGCAGTCATGTGTTTCAATTGGTTTCTCGGACACAACGACCTCAACTTGCCGCTCTATGATCCCAAGACGGGCGGCTGCCGA
>JAFGDM010000018.1 GCA_016932115.1 Deltaproteobacteria bacterium
GAAGGAGACGGGAAAGCGTGTGGCCGTCATCGGTTCCGGCCCGGCCGGCCTGACCGCGGCCTATTATCTCAAGAAGGTGTGCGGTCATGAGGTGACCATATTTGAAGCGCTCTCCCGGGCAGGGGGGATGATGCGGGTGGGAATACCGCGATACCGGCTGCCCGATGAGATCCTGGATAAGGAAATCGCCGCCATCGAGGCGGTAGGGGTAGAGATCAAGCTCAATTCCAGGCAGGATTCTATCGACACACTCTTCGCACAGGGATATGACGCAATTTTTGTAGCTGTGGGCGCTCATCGGGACGTTCGCTTGAATGTCCCGGGTGAGGACCTGCCCGGGGTGATCGAGTGCCTCGGGTTTTTGAGGGATGTGAACCTGGGCAAAAAGGTTAAGGTGGGGCACAGGGTAGTAGTGATCGGCGGCGGAAATGCGGCTATGGACGCCGCTCGAACAGCTTTGCGACTTGGGGCCGGAGAGGTTACCATCCTGTATCGGCGCACTCGCGCGGAAATGCCGGCCTACGCCGATAACGTGGAGCAAGCGCTCCGCGAAGGAGTAAAAATTCAGTTTCAGTTCGCGATTTCCAAGATTACCCAGGAAAAAACAGATCTGAGTGTTGAATGCCTTCGCACTGAAGGCGGCCCCATAGGTGAGGACGGGAGGGTTCTCTTAAAGTCCATTAAAGGGAGCGAATGCAGCGTGCAGGCCGAAACGGTGATTATCGCCACCGGTCAAACGCCGGAGCCGCCCTCGGGCAAAGGGTTGACGACGGACAAGGACGGCCGGATTCAAATAGATTTAAGAACCTGCGCCACCGGCCGTGAAAGGGTTTTTTCCGGCGGAGATGCCGTGACCGGTCCGGCTTCTGTAATTGAAGCTATTGCGGCAGGAAGAAGGGCCGCCTCATGGATTGACCAATCCTTGGGCGGTCTGGGAATCCTGGACGAAGTCCTGGCGCCGCCGGAGCAGGTGCCCGAAGTTTCTCACTCAGCAGAAGCGCTCAAGCGGGCGGCCGGGGTTCCTGAAAGGCCGGTTGTTCGACGGCTCACCGTTGAACAGGCCTTGTCCGGTTTTGGAAAGGATGAAGAGGGTCTTACCGAGGAGGAAGCCCTACTGGAAACGACGCGCTGCTTGAAATGCGACCAGGTCGGTTTTGACTGCGGCGCTTGCGGGTTCAAAACATGCCGAGAAGCGGTAATCAACTGTCAGAATCGGCTCAATGAGACCGGGGGGGAGCCCTGGGGATGGCTGATGAAAGGGCCGAGCTGTATCTGGAGGGCTCTGGAATTGGGGATCAGCATCGATTGGGCCGCTGCAGCCGCTCACCGAATGAATGTTGAAAGTAGGGTGGGCATGATTCCTGCCACCGCCTTTATGCGTATGGGGTATATGGATGGATGTTCTCTGGTCACGGTCATTCCTGTGGGGCCATGCAGGGAACACTGGTACTTCTCACCGGGCACCGGCAGGGAGGAATTTCGTCCGGCCGAAATGGAAAGAAGGGGCCAGATCCTGCAGTACCCGCCCCTCTATATGCGTTTCACAGGTCCGGGCCGCGATCTGGGGCGAAGGGGCATTAATGTCAAAGACCGTTGGTGGGATCCGCCCTATACCCGTTTGGAGATTGTAGAGGACGACAAGTGGGGGAATTCCATACTTGATCGTGATTACGCCATCTTTGCCGCATCTGATGAGATCAGAAAGAAGAAAAAATGGCCCCGTTTGAACTTGCCGAAGATTAAGGAGGTCCTGGAAGGTAAAAAATCTCGCTAGCCTGTCGTCTATCCGCAGAAGGAGGGGGGAGGACATCTCTTCCTTTGAGTTGGAACGTGCGATCAACACGCACCCCAAGGCCTGCCTGTAATGGGATTCAAGGAAACTGAAGTAACAAAACGGCCCATCCGAAGGGGCGACCGACCGAAAAGTAAGATGCCCCTGCCGAGCCGACGGAAAAACATGTGAAGTGGAGTTATAGCCTTCTGTAATTGAACATCACTGACAGAAGTTTTGCTTTTTTCTTTCCCAGGCTTTTGCCTGTATGCGGCACAGCAGCATCGAAATAAACGCTGTCGCCTTTTTCCATAAGATAACGATTTCCGTCGTAGATGAATTCATGCTTGCCTTCAAGAACGTATATGAATTCTTCCCCCTCGTGCTGAAAAATGGCCTCTTTATCAAAAGCGGCCTCGATTATAAAAGGTTCCATATTCTTACCCGGTTTATCCGAGGCTAAGGCTTCATAGTTATAGCCGTATAGAGATCCCTCCGCCAACGAGCCTACCATTTTAATGCTCTTCCCCTTTGATTTTTTGGTGAATGATATCCGGGCGTTTCTCTTCTCATAAGGAGTTTCTTCTAGGAGAGCGGCTGCATCCACCCCGAAAGCTATGGCGATTTTGTTCAAGGTGGAATAGGGGGGCGCTTTTTTCGAACGCTCAATTTTCGAGAGATAACCCTTTGTGAGACCTGTCAGATCCGCCAATTTGTCCAGGGTAATTTTTCTTTTTTTTCTCAGATTGCAAATATTTTTGGCAATCGTTTCCTCGCCCATGCCGGTTCCTCCACAGAAGGTTTCTGATGACGCGTTTTTATCCAAACCTACTCAGCATAAGATCGAGAATGCGGTCAACGGGTTTTTTCTGTTCCGCGATCACCTCAGCCCGGGTCTGCAACAAAATTACGCTTTCCGGGCACTGAAGATCCCGGTCTACGGCCCATTCCGTGTCCTGGGGAACGCCGAAGTGAGCCTCGAGCATTTTTCCCAGTTTACCGATTTCTTTTACTTCTTGTTCGGCCAAACAAAAAGCGTTGCACTGATCAGGAGAGGTTTCCACTTCAGCGACGCCGACCTCCCGGCAGGTGATGCACCTTTTTTTGCTGCCCAGTTTCGTGTCTATGATTTCCAGGGTTTCCTTATCCAGGACATACACATCCGGCATCGCTTCTCCTCCGACAACGCTTTCCCCCAAACCCCAATTGGCTTCAATCATCATTATGGAACGATTTCCCGTATTAGGATCCGCTGTAAAAAGGACACCCGCAGAGCGAGCATTTACCATCTTGATTACTGCCACCCCAATGGGGTCGCTCCCCAGCGGCAGTCCGAGCCGTTTCCTCGCAGATAGAGACCTTGCGTTGAAGGTGCTTGACCAGACCTTTTTGATATTTTTGATGAGGTCGAGTTCTCCGATGACATTAAGGTGGGTTTCATATTGTCCGGGGTGGCTCGATGCTCCTGCAGACCTGGTTGAAACCGCGACCTTTTGGGCGTCACATTTCCGACAGATTTCCTGATAATGGGACAGGATTTCCTCATTCAAATCGGGCGGCATCTCCTTCGATTCCACTATGTTTCGTAGGTCCGCACTGGCCTCGTTGAAATGATTAATGCTTTCGAAAGAATGGCCTATGCTGCTGAGATAATCGTTGATCTGCTCGGCTGCTCCTGTTTCCGACATGAATCTTTTGTAAGCCTCAACAGAGAGGGCGAATCCAGGCGGTACCCGCAACCCCATCTTAGCCATTTCGGCGAGATTGGCGCATTTTTTCCCTACCCTGTCATTAAACTCCCGGCCCAATTCCTCCATACGGTAAATATAATCTGCAGGCATAAAGCTCTTCCTCCTTCCTGCTCCTCATCACATCAGCGAATCAGGGCTTAAGATTGTTCCAAGCCCCGCACAAAAGAATCGGACGTTGTCACCCAGCCGAAATTATTCTTAACATTCAAAAGGGTTGCCTCTTGCATAAGGGCTTCCCCTGCATGGCTTACCGCATCTGAAACAAGAATAGGAAAATAGTCCAAGAAAAAAGCGTGTCGGAGGGTCGATTCCACGCAAAGGTTGGTCGCCGTTCCGACAAAGGCAAGATACTTAATGCCAAGGGTATCTAAAATGATCTCCAAATTGGTTCCTATAAATCCATCATATCTCTGCTTTCGGACGATGACGTCTTCAGGTCTTGGCTTAAGTTCTTCTATGATCTCAGCTCCCCAAGTGCCGTAAATATAGAATTTGTCTTTAACCTCAGGTTGTCGATGAAAAAAGCTCAGCCCTTTTGATTTAAGATTGTAAGGTGAATCG
This sequence comes from Deltaproteobacteria bacterium, assembly GCA_016932115.1. Classification (GTDB taxonomy): domain Bacteria; phylum Desulfobacterota; class DSM-4660; order Desulfatiglandales; family HGW-15; genus JAFGDM01. The sequence goes on from JAFGDM010000018.1 coordinate 4,084, forward strand.
GCCGGGCCTCTATCTGAAAAATCAGGGCTGCATCCCATCTGGAAGTATATGATCCTGGCCCCCTTTCGCCGGGAAGCTGTGGTGATCTTTCGGCATGGCTCAATTATACGTTCCGTGTTGGAAATATCGTGGCCGGTTACCTCGAAATAGCCACCCTTTTTCACAAACGCATTTTGCATGTCTACGACGATGACCGCTGTCTTCAAAACATCAATGGAAATTGGTTCGGGTTCCGCTTCGATCGCAGCAATGTGCTTGCGGTGGTAATTCACCATGATGCTTACCTCCCTATCGTCTTCAGATCTTCAAGCAACCTGCTAATGGATGAAAACAATGCCTACGGATAAGGCCCTCGGCACTTGGGCAGGATTAACACTTCTGTAAATTGGATAGATTTCCCAGCCGACCCTGGTGACCAGTCCATAGACATCAATTCCCACGGCTTCCATGGACGGCCTAGACTTGAGAGGGTAAGGACAATCCCTCCCTTCGAGGACGAGGCATTTGTTCTGCCCGCAGAGGGCCTTTCTGCAGCTCCCTTGGCCGAATCCCATGGCGAGGTAATATCCGCTCCCCAAGGCAAGCGTCTCCAGGCAACCCACAATCTCAAAACATTTTTTGGTCCAGTCGGCGGCAGCGTAACGCTGCGTTGCGCGAACCGAAAAATGGTCCACAGGAAAGATTTCAAGTGCGAACAATATGGCATGGCTATATTGAGACAGCGCTTTTCTGATGGATTCCGTGGTGGGGGTATGAGGGGGGCAGTGGATGCTTTTGTCATAGTTAGGGCAAAGAGGAATGGAACACTTGAGCCTGACCCTTTCATCAATTGGTACCCAATCCGCGGGAATGACCTGGACCATGGACGCACCGAACTCCAATGTTTTTTGCTTGAACCGATCGAGATCTTTTAGGAGCCGATCAGGGGAGATTTTTGACGTGATGACTTGGGATGGACCCAGTTGATCGCTCAACATTCGCCTTTCTCTCAGAGCACTTGATGAGATTCCATACGCTATATAGAAGTATTTGTTTCCAAATTGTCAACAAAAAAGTACTAAGGCCGTTCCCGTTCAGCGCTTCTTGGCTGTTGTTCCATCATCAGAGGATAGGAGTAGAGGGATGCTTTTCTGTTGACAAAGAGGAAACTACGTTTTAGAAGAAGGATGATTTCCGTCCGGCATTAGATTCTAACTTTTCAAATCTGAGAGATTGTCTCTTAGAAAATTGGTAACACTTGGGCTTTTTGAAACTCTTCGATTCCGGTTTTGAGAGGGATCCCCATGCTCCGGGCCGCCGGCTTCAGCATTTCAAACAGCTAAATTGTTACAGGGATTTTAATTAACGCAGAGCTTAGTATGATGTGATGAGTGTTGCTCTCCGAGCGAGGTTATTCGTTCGTGAACCCTGAACCACATCCAAAAGAGATGAGTTTTAAAGAATGAAAGGAGGAACAAAGATGTTACATCCGGCTTATGACCTTACTTTCTATGAATTTGATGATGAGCGTGACACTCAAGTCTGGGATGTCCTCTTGTGCGACCTTGTCCACGGGAAACCCCCTCTGAAACCCCTATATCTGGGTATCGGCTGGTATTGGTATGTTTATGCCATCTCAAACGCTGCCGAAACCCTTCAGTTGCCAACCACGAAAGGATGGGGCTATCGCGTAAGGGACGGGTATCTATATCTGACGGCGATGAGAACGACCAAAGAGGAAGCTAAGACCCGTGAACCCGTTTTCAGAGAAAAGATCAGACCCTTCATCGAAGACTTCGACGGCGTGTGGGACCCTCTTAAGAAGGAGCTGATGGAAACCTACAAAATGTACAAAAATACGTATAAGCTGCAGGAGTGGAATGACATCCGGAACCTCAGCAACATCGAACTGCTCAAGTTCTTCCTCGATTACGCCTTTATCATAAACCGCGAGGAAGCCGAGATCCACATGCTCACACTGGTAGCCACCAACTATGTTAATGGATTGTTCCAGCAGATGTGGTTTGAGATTTTCGGCAAACAGGCTCCCATCGATCCGAATTTCAGTGCGCTCATGGGCGGGTTCGAAGCTCAAGACGCTTTTGTAAATAGAGCCTTGTGGAAAATCTCAAGAAAAGCCCTTGAGATGGGTTTTGAAGAGATTTTCAAGATCGAGGACAATGAAGCGGTGCTCAAGGAGCTTGAAAAGAGCGATGAGGGAAAGAAATGGTTGAAGGAGTATATGCAATTTCTCATGGAGCACGGGTGGCGATGTGAGCGCATGCATGCCTATGACAATCCCGCGTGGGTTGAAAAACCCGCCCTAGCCATCGGACGGGTTAAGCTGTACATGCATCAGGAAACTTTCCCTTTTGATACGGAGCGAAACCGCCTTGTCGAGAAAAGGGAAAAAACGGAAAAAGAAGTGTTGGCCAAATTATCTGCCGACCAGAGGGAGTGGTTTGCCACCTTGATGAAATCAGCACAAAAATCAGGCTATTGGAGTGAAGACCACACCTATTTCTGTGATTTCTATGTGGGGGCTCTGGGTCGCTGTATCGTAACGGAGATCGGAAGGCGCTTTGCCGAAGCGGGATGCATCGATTCCCCTGAAGACATCCATTTCCTTCATGCCCATGAGATCAGAAAGGCAGCCGTTCCCATGGGAGACGTGAACCTGCGTCCTTATGTGGAGAGAAGAAAGCAAGCCTGGGAAACGGCCCTCGAATATGATCCGCCGACTTTCTTCGGAAACATAGAAAAAGCAGCAGAGGTTTTAAGAAGCGATCCCACTCTTTCCGTGTCGACCCAGCTGCCCATTGTCAGGGAAGAACTGAAGGCCGACCTCTACGGTGCGGCGGCAGCCCCCGGTATGGTCGAAGGAACCGCCAGGGTTATTATGGGAGCAGATAAACTCTCGGAGCTCAAGAAGGGAGAAATCCTTGTGGCACCGGGAACCTCCGCGGCGTGGACAGTGGCCTTCAGTTTCATCAAGGGTCTCATCACTGACGGCGGCGGGGCTCTTTCCCACCCGGTCATCATGGCACGGGAATACGGAATCCCTTGCGTCGCGGGGTGTTTGCAGGCGACGCAAAAGATCAAAACCGGTCAAAAGGTGAGGATCGATGGAGACACAGGGGTTGTCTATATTCTGGATAAGTGAAACGCCCCGCTGTAATAAAGCGGCCACCCAGGTTGACGACGGGGTGGCCGCTTTTTTCTCGCTAGCAGAATGCTCAAAAAACTATGTTCGCAGGTTGCTCAAAAACGCTCAGATACAAGGCGCCCGAAATTCCGAGGAGTGAGACGTACAGTCCAGTACGTCGCAAGGACGAGGGATGAGGGCAACGCAGTAGATGGGCGGTTTTCAGCAACCTGCTAGAATGCCCGCATCCACTCCGGCTTAAGCCCGATCCTCCCCCCGAGCGCTGCGTCGATCAAGTCTAGAGCTTCCTGCTTTCCTTCCGGGAGCCTTACCTTGAGGGAGAGGTAGTTCGAAGAGTGATTGGAGGCAAACGTTCCACCTCTCAGTTTGGTGTGGCGCAGCATCTCACGCATTTCAAGGAGCATCCCCCTCTCATCCGGCAGCTCCAGGTCACCCCTTTCCAGTTGATCCCAAAAAGGGGTGCCCGGGACGGGAATCACGGTGAGCGCGGCAACGTGGTCGGGATCCATGGCGCTCAAGAGCCCTCCGGTTGCCTTGGCATGATCAAGTGATTTGTTCACCCCCGCGATTCCGAGAAGCACCATGACCGTGAGGTGCATGCCTGCACTTTTGATCTTTTGGCCCATCTCGGCGCAAAACCGGGCCGTGAAACCTTTATGGATTTTCTCTCTGATCTCGTCGTCTCCGGTCTCCACTCCAAGGTAAATCCTGTCCAAGCCCTTTGTTCTCAAAGCGTTCAAATCCTCTGCAGACTTGCGGCTGATGCTTTTGGTATTGGCATAGGACCCGACTCCCTTGACCCAGGGAAGGTGGTCATGAATCTTATCAAGGATCCACAGCAACCTGTTCTGAGGAATGATCAGGGCATCTCCGTCCATGAGGAAGAGCCTGTCCTGATTCCTCATATGTTTAGACGCGAACAGAATATCCCCCAGAATGATACGCTCATCCTTGATCGTGAACCGTTTATCCTTGTAAGTCCCGCAGAAGGTGCACTTGTTGTGGGAGCAGCCCAAGGTGACTTGGAGAAGGATGCTGAAAGCCTCCGGAGGCGGTCTTATGCAGTTCCCTTCATAATGCATGCCTTCGGATTCGGATACTCGATCGGCGCTCTTGTTATTTGTCGTTTTAGGGTGGCGCTTTGTCTTCATGATTGAAATTTAAGCCACAGGGCGCAAATGTCAAATCCAGGCCCTCTCTTTATTGTGCTCGGTACTTGGGTTTTCTTCCCTCGGCCAGGGAGCGGAGCCCCTCTTGGTATTCTTCACTGCGGAGCATTTCCTCAAAGAAGGCCAGCTCCAGGCGCAACCCATCCTCCAGCGTCATGCTTCTTCCTCGAATCATGGCCTCTTTGGCCCTCCGGATGGCGAGGGGGCCCTTTTCGCAGATCTTGACTGCCCATTCCTCGGCAGTATGGAGAAGCTGAGCTTTGGGGACGACCTTATTGACAAGCCCGAGACGGTAAGCCTCCTCGGCATTCATGGGCAGGCCCAGGAAAATGACCTCCGCTGCTTTCGCCGGTGAAACCATGCGCGGCAGTCGTTGTGTCCCTCCCCAGCCCGGGATTAGCCCGCGCCCGGCCTCAGGCAATTGAAGAGTGGCGGTTTCGGAAAGAATCCGAATGTCGCAGGCAAGTGCTATCTCAACCCCTCCTCCCCTGGCCGGCCCGTTTACTGCAGCGATCAGGGGCTTCCAGATCTCGAGTCCTCTCATTATATTTGGGGGGA